>NZ_LARL01000032.1:0-32250 GCF_000980295.1 Odoribacter sp. N54.MGS-14
CGGTAGGATTCTACAAAGGAAACCAATCCTTTACCGGTTTCACTGATCACCTGCAAGCCGTTGATGGTATTTTGCCTGATCGTTTCGGGCGTATGGGCTGCCGGATTCGTTTTATGTATTTCTAATAAAGTGTCGCTTAATGAAGTGATCGGAGCGATCGAGTTCATAATTTCATGGGCTAGTACCCGGATCAGCCGGATCCACGAGTCGATTTCTTTCTCGTCCATTTCATTTTCGATATCGTTGATCACTAAAAGCCGGGTATGTTTTCCGTTGACTGTGATACCACTGGCAGTGATCAGCAGTTGGATACTTCCCCGTTCGTTGGTATAAGTCACTCTCCGGTTTTCACCCGGACGGATTTCTTTAAATGCTTCGACCAGAACAGGAGAAACTTTTCTAAGCTGGCTGACATGGGTGAAAACTTCCAGATCGATGAGTTTTAGGGCAAATCGGTTCAATTGAAGTACGAATCCGTTATCGTCTAAGGCGATCACTCCCGAGCTGATACTGTTTAAGATCAACTCATAATACCGTTCTTTCTGCTGTATTTCGATCCGGGTATTCTGTATGATGCTTTTGATCCGGTTCAGGATATGGTTTAACAAACGTTCCGATTGCATACCTTCGTTTTCGACAAAACGTATGGTGTAATCGTCATTTTCCAAAGCACTGAAAAAATAGGTTAACTTTCGGTTGGTCGTATTGATAAAATAGAATATCAACCCGGTCAGCCCGATGATTCCCGCAGCAGCCAGGGCTCCTCCTAAATAGTTTCCTTCCCGGAAAGCTTGCCAGGAAACGATAGATAGAATGACGATAGCCAGGAGGGAACTGAGAATGCGGTACATGGGAGATCAGATTAAAAGGTTCGCGTTTTCAATGGAATGACGATGAAATCTTATAGTCCGAATTTTTTCATCTTATTATAAAGGGTTTGGCGGGTGATACCCAGCTGACTGGCAATAGCGGAGATATTACCATGATGGTGCTCGATCGCTTTGCAGATCATCTCTTTTTCCATCTCTTCCAGGGTTTTGGAACTATTGGCCGGCACTTCGTTATTGGGCTTGAAGAAAAAATCACAAGGTTTTAATGTCTCTTCATCACACATAATCACTGCTTTCTCAATGGCGTGTTGTAATTCCCGGACATTACCCGGCCAGGAGTATTCCAGCAATTTACTTTGAGTATCTTTGGTGAAGTACAGTTGCCCTTTACTATATTTCGATCCGTATTTACGCAGAAAGGATTCGGCTAACTGGAGGATATCGTTACCTCTTTCCCTTAAAGGAGGGATCTCAATGTGAATGGTATTGATCCGATAAAGCAAGTCTTCGCGGAAAGTACCCTTGGCAACCATTTCCTGGAGATTACTGTTGGTGGCACAAATCAGACGGATATCTATGTCGATGGGTTTATTGGAACCGATCCGCGTGATTTGCCGGCTTTGGATTGCCGCGAGTAGTTTGGATTGAAGGGAGTAGGTCAGATTACCGATTTCGTCCAGGAATAAAGTACCTTTGTTCGCTGCTTCGAATTTACCGGCGCGGTCTTCCTTGGCGTCTGTAAAGGCTCCTTTCACGTGACCGAACAATTCGCTCTCGAACAAAGTCTCGGTGATCGCACCCATATCTACACCAATCATGACTTCCTTATTCCGTTTGGAAAGTCTGTGCAGTTCCTTGGCAATCATTTCCTTGCCTGTACCGTTTTCGCCGGTGATCAGAATATTGGCATCCGTAGAAGCTACTTTCTCGATCAGCCGATGTAGTTGCTGCATGACCGGAGAATCGCCCCAGATCAACTCTTCGCCCGAAGTCAGTTGTTTTTTTAGTTCGACTTCCTTTTCCCGGAGTTGTTTTACTTCTGTCTGGGATTGGCGTAAGCGGTAGGCAGACAAAAGGGTCGCTATCAGTTTGGCATTATCCCAGGGTTTGACGACAAAGTCGGTAGCCCCTTCTTTCACTGTTTTTACGGCCAGTTCGATGTCTGCATAAGCTGTAAATAGGACGACCGGTAGATCGTTGCTTATTTTCCGTATTTCTCCCAGCCAGAAAATACCTTCGTTTCCATTATTTATACCACTGGAAAAATTCATGTCCAACAATACGACATCGATATTTTCCGTTTCCAGCATAGCAGGAATCCGGTTGGGATTACTGATGGTGATCACTTTTTTAAAAGTGCCGCTGAGCAGCATATCGATGGCTGCCAATACACCTTTATTGTCGTCAACAATGAGGATGGTACCTTGTTTTGTCATATGGAAAATTATAACTATGCAAATATAATAATTATCGACCGGCCTGACTTCCCTAAAAGAATAAAGATAATGAACTCCGGAAGTTTTTCCTGTTCTCCCGGAGGTTGTTTATAGAAAGGTCCGTTGCTTTAATCTTTCACACCACAAGTTTCGGTGACGATCTGCCCGTCGAAAAGATTGATTACCCGATGAGCATAGGAGGCATCGTGCTGGGAGTGAGTCACCATTATGATGGTCGTACCTTCCTGATTCAATTCGGTCAGTAGGTTCATCACTTCCGTACCGTTACGTGAATCCAGGTTACCCGTCGGTTCGTCGGCCAGGATTAATTTGGGACTTGCTACTACGGCACGGGCAATGGCTACACGTTGTTGCTGTCCGCCGGATAATTGCTGCGGAAAGTGCTTGGCCCGGTGGCTGATGTTCATCCGGTCGAGAATATGGGATACGATTTCTTTCTTTTCACTGGCTTTCTTCTTCAGATAGATCAAAGGCAATTCGACGTTTTCATATACATTCAGTTCGTCGATCAGATTGAAACTCTGGAATACGAAACCGATATTTCCTTTACGTACCTGAGTACGCTGTTTCTCTTTTAGGTGTCCTACCTCTTCGCCGTCGAAATAATACTTCCCGTCTGTCGGATTATCCAGCAGGCCGATGATATTCAGTAAGGTAGATTTACCACAACCGGAAGGACCCATGATCGCTACGAATTCTCCTTTTTTTACTTCCAGCGAGACGTTATTTAATGCAGTAGTCTCCACTTCTTCCGTGCGGAACACTTTACTTAAATTTTCTATTTTTATCATAAGATTGAAGATTAAATTTTGTATTTCTCTATACTATTATTGTGCCAAATAATTAAGTCGTTTATATTCAATGTATTAATTATTTTACTCTTGAATCGGATTGTCTATTTTTTTTACATTGTTGTCTCGTTTTTTTACATATTCAAAATAGAAATCGGGATTATCTATTTGATTAACAGATGATTAATAAATTGGCATATAATTGGTTATTATCCGGTTAAAAAGATATGAATTTTTTATGTTTTCTATTTCATTAAAAATGATTTTTCGTTCCTGGGCGAGAAATAAAATTTATTTTGTAATTTCGATGTTGAGCTTGATTATTGGCTTGACATGTAGTGTTTTATTGATTGGTTTTGTAGCTAACGAGTATAATATAGCTCATGTGGTGAAAGGAGGAGGGCAATGGTATTTATTACAAGAGCAGAACGTATATTATAGTAATGAAGAGGTTATGGCCAACCATACCCTTAATGGAGGGCGTGCCGTCGCTATTCAGCGTTCTTTCCCGGAAGTCGAAGATATCTGTGTGTGCCATGACGATCACAAACAGATTAAAAAGAATAGTGGTGAAACAATACCTTATGCTGCTATTTATGCAGTTACCCCTAATTTCGCCGATTTGTTTCAGCCTGAACTTTTGGCTGGAGATCTGAAAGAGACTTTACGGGATCCTTCGGGTGTAGCTGTTACCCGCTCTTTTGCCCGGAAGAATTTCGGACGCGAAAATATTTTAGGAGAGACGTTGTTGTTAGTGGGCTATAGCCAGTACCTCAAAGATGGACGATTACAAAATGTGGAGGAAGAAAAGGTCTATATGGTAAAAGCGATTGTGGACGACAAAAGCAAAAGTTATCTGCAATATGATTTATTGATCCATTTACCGGAATCCGATTATGCACTTACCCGTGTATCCTGGATGAATAGCTATTATAGCTTCCTGAAACTGGGGAAAGAGGGCCGGAAAGATAAACTGGAAAAAAAACTGAATCAGGACGAGACCTATCGGAAACAATACGATATTCAGGGAAAACAACAGTTAAGACCGTTGAGTCAGGTGTATTTTTCGGGTGATCAGCAAATCGGTTTTATTAAATCGCGCGATCGGGTTGCCCTGTATTTAGCCGGAAGTATCGCTATCGCTATTCTGGTGATTGCTTGCTTCAACTATATCAACATCAGTATGACGAAATCATTGCAACGCCTTAAAAATACCAACCAGCAAATGATTTTCGGAGCGACCGGACAGGAAATACGTGGCCAATTGATAGCAGAAACTTCGATACAGGCCGCTATTGCTTTGGTTATCGCTGTTTTACTGATCAAGGGGTGCTTGCCCGCTTTCAATCGATTTATGAAAGCAGACCTGGTTTTGAGCGATTTGGTAGAAGGGATTTCGGGAGGATTGATGTTGATTTTACTGGTTATAGTTATTTTGGGACCTTCTTTGTATATTTTTTCAAGGATTGGCAAAAATTCACTGAACGATATGATGAAAACCGGATTGGTGCAACGTCCTAAATTGGTTACGGGAATGGTGGTGGCACAATTCGTTATTTCGGTCGTATTGGTTGTTATGGTGTTGGGAATCGCACAACAAATGGATTACGTGGGACATGTCCGTCCGGATAGTGACCGGATCCTGAGTTTATATGCAAACCATCCGGAGGGCGGACAATGGAAACAATTTACCGGACAGTTGCAGGTGATTCCTGAAGTTGAAGATTATACTTCCAGCGATATATTGAGTTACGGGGCTTTCTCTGCCAGAGGAATAAGTGCGATGATTATGGGGGGAGATGAGCGTTTTCTACCGTTCTTCGGACTGAAATTAGTGAAGGGAAAAGGATTCTCTCCCTCGGCGCCTAACGATGCTGTATTGGTGAACGAAGCATTTGTAAAAAAAATGGCGATTCAGGAACCGGTGAATTATCGGTTGGTATGTAATGGTGAGCATTTAATTGTCGGGGTTGTCGAGGATTTTGTTATCGATAACCTGAGTCGACAGATTCAACCCCTTTTAATCGAATATAATTCCACTTCATACAACACTTTGGTAAAGATAAAGGAAGGAAGTATGTCGGTGGCTATTCAAAAAATAAAGGAGTTATGGAAAAAAATTTCGGGAGATGAGGAAGGATTAAAATTTCGGACTATGGCCGGAATGTATGAGGATCTGCACCAAGAGGAGCAGAGGGTGTTGCAAATGGTCGTACTTTTTTCATGGATCAGTTTGTTCCTGACTGCTTTGGGATTATTCGGTTTAGCCTGGTATTCGGTGGAAAGCCGGATGAAGGAAATCGGTTTACGTAAGATCAATGGGGCTACACAAAGACAAGTTGTCGGATTGTTGTGTATCCGCTTTATCAAGTGGATCGCTATCGCGTTGGCGATCGGATTACCGATGGCGTTATACCTGATCGAACAATGGAGAATGCAGTATGTATTCCGGCCACAACTGACTGTCTGGATATTTATCGCAGCAGCTTTTATCGTGCTGGCCGTGGGGATACTTACGGTAATCTGGCAATCCTGGAAAGCGGCCCGGGTAAATCCCGCAAAAATTATAAAAATGGATTGAGTTGTAATATTATAAGTTTTCAATCGTCTTAGAGAATAGGGGCAGGAAATTGAACAGACTTTTGGGATGCCTTTGATGCGAAGTTTTGGACTAACCATTTAAATAGAAAACTATGCGTAAAATTTTATTCTTTTTATTCGTATGCTGGGGGACGATCGGTATGGGCGTAGCCCAGGAACAAGTGAAAATTTCCCGTTTCCAGGGAGAGCGGGTTACGGGATTGGATATTTCCGGGGCATTCGATATTACAATCCGGCAAGGAGAGGATACAGGTGTCACATTGAGTATTCCGTCTCATTATGAAGATAATCTGGTGTTTGAAAATTGGGGAGGAACGGTAAAGGTTGGCTTTAAAGGCCGGATTAAGAAACATGCTAAAAATGAAAAATTTACAGCTGAAATCGTCTGTTCCTCCCTGGAAGAAGTTCTGCTTAGTGGGGCATGTAAATTGAAAGGAACGGGTGATTTTACGGCTCAAACGGTAAAATTTGACTTGAGCGGAGCAGCTACGGCTGTTTGGGATGGTAATTTCAAGGTGGTAAAGATCGGAAAGATCGATTTGTCAGGGGCTTCACAACTACAGTTGAATGTTGAGGTTCCTGAGGTTGAGGTAGAAATTAGCGGGGCTGCAAAGCTGGCCTTGACAGGAGAGGCAGACAGCGGGGAGATCGAATTATCAGGGGCGTCGAAAGCGAATCTGGAAAATTTCGTTTTGAAAAATCTGGCTTTGGCTACTTCAGGGGCTTCAAATGCGTCGGTAAATGTAACCGAAACGCTCGGAGTAGAAGCTTCGGGAGCTGCTCATGTCAGTTATTCGGGCAATCCCAAGGTGACCTCTCACGTTTCGGGTGCTGCTTCATTGAAACAACGGTAAGACGATAAATGAAAAAGAAACCCTCTGATCGGTCTGTATAAAATCGAGAGTTTACCGATCAGAGGGTTTTGTTTTACCGTCGGGGGATGTTGCTTATCTGCAATACCGGCGTACGTAAGTTCCGGCACTCTGAATCCCTAAGCTTTGGGCCTTTCGCCAGTCTTTACAGGCTTCTGTTTTCTTTCCTGTTTTATAATAAGCTATGCCCCGGTTTGCATAAATAGCCCCGTTATCAGGATTCAATTTTAAGGCATAAGTGAAATCCGGGATAGATTTACTACATTCGTTGATCTTCAGATAACAACTGGCTCTGTTTTGGTAGTAAGCATAGACCAATTCGAAATCTTCTCCGTTTTTCTGAGCATATTTGATAGCCAGGCTATATTCAGCGATCGCTTTTTGAAAATTGTTTTCGTTTTGATAAATGTTACCTAGATAATAACAGATTTCATCGTCTTCTTCGAATATAGCTTTAGCTTTAATTAAATACTGTTTTAAGATGGAGATTTGATTGGTATGGGAACAGGCTGTGTTCAGGGACAAATACATTTCCCGGATTTTGGGCTCTAAACGAATGGCTGCCAAAAGTTTCTGTACAGCATCGGTATAATTGCCGTTTTCAATGTCTTCATTGGCTGAATTTAAGAGTTCGACGGGTTTGTTTACCGCATTAATATCCATTTGTCCAAGTACCAGCCTACTTGTGGTCATAAAAAAGATAAGGAAGAGATTGAATTTCTTCATATACAAATGCAAATTTAGTTAGTAGTGGTTATTGTTCATTCACGCTTTCAAAAATAATAAAATTTGCCAAGAAAGTCATAATTTTCCTAAAAATATCTAGTTTATTTGTTAAGAATGTAACAAATAAATACACTGGAAGTTTTTTTTATACCAGGGAAATCGTTCGGAAAGGAAAGGTTTGTGTTCTTTCTGATCGCTATTTCGCTTATAAAATCGCCCCTGCAACACTTTTTACAGTTGCAGGGGCGACCGGTCGGAAGTTCCACGAAAGGGGAATCTTGCAGGGAACTATAAACTTAATAAATTTTCAGCGACAAAGGGAGTGACTTTACAAACTGCCTTACAGGCCGAGTGTCTGAAGCCCTTGCTGGAAATAAATATCTTTGGGTATGCCTGCCTGGGCAATACGATCCAGATCTTTTTGAAGGATAGGGGAAACTATTCCTTTGGCTGCAATTAGCTGGCTGGCTTTGTCGTAGTCGCCGTCTCCTTCGAGGGTGATGTATTCACCGGCGATGATTTCGATGTCTTTTTTCATTTTTTCAAAATCTATCGTATAGTATCCCTTGTCTGCATCCCGGGTAATAGCCCCGCTTTCAATAAAATGGGCAAATTGCATCATATTGGCTTTTCCATGGGCACTGGCAGCGCCGAAACGGCAGGAACGGAAAATACCGGCGATAAAGGTTACATAGTTATCCATCAGGTCTTTATTCTGTATCACTCCCCACTCCGCGAGTTTGGTGATGCAGAATAACCCCAGGATATCTGCCTTTCCTTCTTCGATAGAAGTATAATTATCCTTTAGAGCACCCCGGACATCCTGGTTGCCTTGCAAGGTATACTTTACGCCGAGGCCATGGGCTACTTCATGAAACATCGTATTTTCAAAAAAAGCGTCGAAACGAATGTGTTTTTGTTGTTCCGGGTCGATGACGAGTCGGGCGATAGGCACTACCATTTTGTCGAATTTGGCTTGCATGGAATTTTTTAGTTGCAGTTTCCGGCTTCCTTTGGCTGCATGTACACGGGGATCGTTAGGTAGGTTTATGGCGATATTTTTACTACCGGCATTGCAATCACCGGCATAATAAATGACGTCGTAAGCGTTCATATCCGGATTTGCGTTGGCTTTCTCTTTTTTGTAAGCTGCGGGTACAGGGAGATTCTCCTGTAGTTTAGGAAGATATTGGGCATATAAAGAGAGTTTTTTACTCCAATCTTTATCTTTTACCAGGATCTGTCCCGAGTGAGAGGCTTTGTATCCGAACAGAGCGTCTTCATAGGTTTCGATAGGACCGATAACAATGTCTAACGTATTGTCTTTCATATCCATCCACGCCAGGTCACTTTTCAGATAATCATCGGTCAGCAAGGCTTCGGAACGGAGAGTCAGATAATTGCGCAGACCTTCGTCCTCAGCTAGCTGCGCTGCCTGTTTTAAAAGAGAAGCGGCTTTTCTGATTTGTTCGGGATAAGCTTCGTGGTAAGGGATTACTTTCAATGCCCCTTTTTCATCCCTGCGAACGATGCTGTACCAGTCGGTTTTACGCGGATCCTGAAGAGCTTCGAATTCTGATTTGGTCATATCCTGAGGGTAGAAATTGGCACCGAGAGGTTTAGGACCGGCAGTTTCGAGAAAGGGCCGGTTGGCGTCGAGCCTATCCCAGGGACCGTAGTTGATGGAAAGGTATTTGAGCAGGGCAGAGTCTGTAATACCCTCGAAAAGTTGTTCTTTATCTCCGTAGGCTGTCTGCCAGTAGATCGCTTCCATCTGATCGGCAGCTTCGATAAGCAGAGGGAGCATTTGCTTTTCTTTTTCCGTTAGTTTACTCAAATCGGTAGTCAGGGGAAATTCAGCATATTGATCTGCTAATTCCTGATAGGGGGAGGTGGTCCGATCGGAAGCTTTTTTAGCTTCTTTGCAGGCTCCTAGAAGGAGGAGGGTAGCTAATAAGAAAGTTATTCTTCTCATATTTTCTCTATATTTAATGGGTTATTATATTTCTGTTCAATTCTCCGATCAATAGAGCTTTATCGAATAAGAGAATTCCTTCGGAAGCAACGACGATATACCGGCTACCGACTGCGTATAGGGCAGAACCGAACAAACTGGAATCGATGGTTTCAAGCGTTGCCAATCTCAGGTTTTTCCCGAACTCGGAAAGCGTGAGAGCAACGGAATCTATTGGCTGATTCAGGTCGGTGCGGGTGACTGGATAGCCTTGTTCTGTTTTCATCGGTTCGGTTGTTAGCCGAAGAGGCTACTTGGCCGAAAATCTTCCGGTTGATAGCCTCTTCAAATTGATTATTTTTACTTCAGCCATTTATCCAGCCATGCTTTAAAGGTCCGCTGCCAGAGAATGCCGTCCTGACAGCCGGTTACCCAGTGACATTCGTTGGGGAAATAGAGGAATTGAGCCGGAACTCCGCGCATGCGTGCAGCATTGAAAGCCGCCATTCCTTGAGATACGTCGATCCGGAAATCTTTCTGCCCATGGATGACTAAAATAGGAGTATCCCAATTACCGACGAACAAATCCGGCGAATTAGCGAAGGTACGCTGAGCTATTTTGTTATCCTTTTCCCAGGGAGCACCACCCATATCCCAGTTGGCGAACCACATTTCCTCGGTCGTATTGTATTGCATTTTTAAGTCGAAAATCCCACAGTGTGCAATAAATGCTTTGAAACGTTTATCGTGATGGCCGGCTAAATAATATACCGAATATCCCCCGTAAGAGGCCCCTACACATCCGAGCCGGTTTTCATCGATATAAGGTTCTTTTTTAGCTTCGTCGATAGCGGAAAGGTAATCCTTGATGTTCTGACCGGAATAATCCCCGCTGATTTGTTCCAGCCATTCCTGGCCGAATCCCGGCAGACCACGGCGGTTGGGAGCTACAATAATATAACCGTTCGCAGCCATCTGCTGGAAGTTCCAGCGATAACTCCAGAATTGACTGACTGTACTCTGAGGACCGCCTTCACAATACAGGATGGCCGGATATTTCCGATTAGGATCGAAATGCGGAGGATATATCATCCATACCAACATGTCTTTATTATCCGTTGTTTTGATCCACCGTTTTTCTACTTTTCCCATAGTCAATTGGTCCAGAATAGGTTTATTGACAAATGATAATTCCTCGTCTTTGCCTGTAGCCGGATCCACTTTGTAGATTTCGGCCGGTTTACTCATAGACACTTTGGTGGCAAGTAACATTTTTCCGGTCGGAATCACGGAAGTATAATTGTGAACTCCATCGGTATGTTTGGTGATTCTTCCGGTCGGAATATCCAGAGAGTAAATTTCATCGGTAGCATGCCAGTCGGAGATAAACCAGATGGTATTATCGTCTCCCCATTTCAGGCCTTCTGCGTTCTGGTCGAAACCTTCGCTGAAATCATTTTTTTCTCCGGTGATCAGATCCATGACATAGAGACGGATTTTATCCGCTTCATAGCCTTCCCGTTCCATACTTTCCCAAGCCATGTACCGGCCATTGGGAGAGATGACCGGATTCTTGTCATATCCCATCATGCCTTCGGTCAGGTTGACAGTTTCCCCGTTCTCCGTATTATAGGCATACAGATCGGTATTCGTAGATTCGGCATAGTCGATACCGATCTTTTTGCGACAGGTATAAATTAGTTTTTTCCCGTCTTTCGTCCAGGCCAATTGTTCTACACCTCCCCAGGGACGTACTGGAGATTCCCAACGTTCACCTTCCATGATGTCTTTTCCGGTAGTAATCGGTTGTGCCGGCACGTAATCGGCTATAAAAAGATGGGTGTAAGCATCTACCCAATCGTTCCAATGGCGGTAAAATTGATCGTCGACGATGCGGGCTTTCGCTTTGGGAAGGTCAGGATACAGGTCCTGTACCGTGGGTTCGAGCTGTACATCTTTCAGATAAACGATCTTAGACATATCGGGTGCATAGACGTATCCGTTGATTCCGTCCGGTATATCGGTTACCTGGCGGGGATTACTGCCGTCGGGATTCATTTCCCAAAGCTGCCCTTTGGCCAGGTAAGTAATGAATTTACCATCCGGTGTCCATCCCGCGTCCGATTCGTTGTAGTCGGTATCGGTGAGACGGGTGGTTTGGCCCTCCGGCAGATTCATCAGGTATAAATCGCTATACCCCCGGTCTTCTTCTTTATTGAAATAAGTAATATCGTATACGGCTTTACTACCGTCCGGCGATACGCTAACGTTTCCGATTCTTCCGAAAGACCAAAGTACTTCAGGAGTCATGACGTCGGAGGAAAGTTTTATTGCGGGGGGAGTATACCCTTTTTGATTTTGAGAATTGTCGTTTGGTACATGACAAGCCATACAAGACAATAAAATAAGTGATGGAATGATCGATTTTTTCATAGTTATAAATAATGAAATATACAAGGACCGATCTTGATTTTGTTTATAAAGTCATTGCACACCCTACGCGCCCTTTTTTCAGGGCTACAGCGGTCATTCGTTTTCATAACTCTTGTAACCTCTGTAACCCTTGTAACTTCTATAACTTTAGTAATCCGACCGGCACACACGCTTAATTGTCTGTCTCTTCATTTGCAGATTCCGCTAATTCCGGTTCATCTGTTTTGCCATTGAAGGTGGCGACAATTTTTTGTTTCAGCTCTTCAGCCAGTTCCGGATTGTCCATGATCAATTGTTTCACCGTTTCCCGTCCTTGGCCCAGTTTGTTTTCACCATACGAGAACCAGCTACCGCTTTTTTTGATTACGTTACACTCTACCCCCAGATCGACAATTTCTCCGGAGAGAGAGATGCCTTCACCGTACATGATGTCGAATTCTGCTTTCCGGAATGGAGGCGCAACTTTGTTTTTCACGACTTTCACCCGGGTATGGTTGCCCAGAATTTCTTCGCCGTCTTTGATCGGGCCGATTTTACGAATATCCAAACGTACGGAAGAATAGAATTTCAGGGCATTTCCACCGGTCGTGGTTTCGGGATTTCCGAACATCACTCCGATCTTATCCCGCAACTGGTTGATAAAAATACAACAAGTATTGGTTTTACTGATCGTGCTGGTCAGTTTACGTAATGCCTGTGACATCAGGCGGGCCTGTAAGCCCATGACACTGTCTCCCATGTTACCTTCTATCTCGGCTTTAGGGGTCAGAGCAGCGACAGAGTCGATCACGATGATATCTATGGCTGCCGAGCGGATCAGCTGATCTGCAATTTCCAGGGCTTGTTCACCGTTATCCGGCTGTGAAATAAACAAATTTTCGACGTCTACACCTAATTTCTCCGCATAAGAACGGTCGAAAGCATGTTCGGCATCGATGATTGCCGCTATACCTCCCTGTTTTTGGGCTTCGGCAATAGCATGAATAGCTAATGTCGTTTTACCGGAAGATTCCGGTCCGTAAATTTCGATGACCCGGCCTTTGGGATATCCACCAACACCTAATGCTTTATCGAGTGCAATGGAACCCGAAGGAATTACCGGAATGTTCTCTACCTGATTGTCGCCAAGCTTCATGATACTTCCTTTTCCGAAGTTTTTTTCAATCTTGTCGAGAGTCAGTTGGAGCGCTTTCAGTTTTTCAAGATTCGTTTCTTTTAATGCCATAATATTTGTTTAGTTACTGAGTTTCTGAGTTTCTAAGTTTCTGAGTTTTTGAGTTTCTAAGTTTCTGAGTTGAATTTTGATTCATTTCTTTAATATCTGTTCTGCTGCATTTTTGGTATTTACCTTAGTGATGACTCTTTCGATGATTCCTTGCTCATCGATGATAAAAGTGGTCCGAAGGACGCCCATATATTTTCGTCCGTACATGGATTTTTCAGCCCATACTCCATAGTCTTCTAAGATTTTTTTATCCGTATCGGCTATCAGATTGAAAGCTAAATTGTATTTGGCGATGAACTTTTGGTGTGAACCGGCGGAGTCCGGGCTAATCCCGACCACTTCATATCCTTGTGCAGTCAGCGTGTCATAATTGTCGTTCAGGCTGCAAGCTTCGGCCGTACATCCGGAAGTGTTATCCTTCGGATAAAAATAAAGGACTAATTTTTTACCTTTGAAATCTTCTGAGGTGATTTCTTTACCATCCTGGTTTATGCCTTTGAAAAAAGGCGCTTTATCTCCTTCTTTTAGCGATGTCATGATATCTTGGGATTTTAATGCTATATTACAAAAGTAGCGATTTTTTGCTGAATTCCGATATTTTTTATTCAATAATGTGATTCTGTTTTAGCCATAGAAATAGAACAAATGTTACGGCTACTGAAATAAATTGCAAGCCAGTACAATACGAAAAATAATATGGACCCGGAAAAAGAAGGTTTCTATGTCCGAAGAAGAACTGTTTTTGATGAGAAAGCTTTATCTTTGGAAGATGAATGAAAAACCATTTTAAAACTTATTTAATCTGTCATGATGGAGTTTATCGATTCTTATAATTTAACCGGACTTGTGATCGGAATCAGTACTTTTTTAATCATAGGCTTGTTTCATCCGGTAGTGATCAAATGTGAATATTATTTCGGAACGCGTTGTTGGTGGATGTTCTTGATTTTCGGTATTTTAGGTATCATTGCTGCTTTGTATGTCCGGCAAGTCTTGTGGTCGTCTTTATTGGGGGTTTTCGCCTTTTCTTCTTTTTGGACGATCCTGGAGATCTTCGAACAAAAAGGAAGGGTAAAGAAGGGATGGTTTCCGATGAATCCGAAACGGAAAAAGGAATATGAATCATGAAAAAAATAATTCGGTGTTTTTATGGAAGAGGTTTTAAAACAATTGAATGAGCTGTGCCGGGATACGCTGGTTGACAATTTGGGTATGGTATTTACTGCGGCCGGGGAAGGATGGCTGGAAGCCAGGATGCCTATCGACCGGCGTACCTGTCGTCCGGACGGAGCTTTACACGGTGGTGCTAATATGGCTTTGGCCGAGACGGTCGGAGGAGCTTTGAGTTCTATGTCGGTTCCGCCCGAAAACCGTTTCCACGTATTCGGTATCGAGGTGAATGGAAACCATATGAAACAGGCACAAGGAGGATATGTCGTCGCTAAGGGTACTTTTATCCATCAGGGGAAACGTACCCACGTCGTTCAGGTCGAAATACGGGACGAATACGGAACACTGGTAACGGTCAACCGGGTGACGAATATGATTGTCTGAGGAGTGATTTGCACAATATGATTTCTTTTTACATCCATTAAAAAAACATGGCATAAAAGTTGATAATTTTTTTACGGGAAAATAAAAATTAGTGTTCCATTAAAAACAATTTAAGTATGAAAAGATTATTTATTTTCGGGGTATGCGTCCTCGTGGTGCTGTGCATGGCCTCTTGTTATCCGGAAGGACCGGATTATGTCCATGAAAAGGACATTGCTTTGACTCATTATGATGAAGAAGCGGATTTTTCTACTTTAAAAACATTCGTTATTCCGGATTCTGTCGTGTATGTACAGGGAGATTCTAATGCGACGGGATTGGCTAACGAATTGAAGGAGGAGATACTTTCTCTGGTAAAGCAAAATTTCGAAGCGTATAATTACCAGCTGCTGACAGACGAGGAAGCTGAAGCTCAGACGCCTGATTTTGTCGTAACGGTAACTGCTTTTGCAACTCCGACTTTCAGCTACAATTCCTGGGGAAACTATTGGGGCTGGTATCCCGGTTGGGATTGGTTCGGCTGGGGAGGAGTCTGGGGTGGTTGGTATCCTTGGTATCCCTGGTATAGCGGAGGATATTATTATGCTTATGACAAAGGTACGGTGGTTATCGATATGCTGGATGCGAAAAAGGCCGATAAAGAAACCAAACGGGTACCGGTATTGTGGACAGGGATGGTCGATGGTATCCTGGCCGGAAATCAGAACTATCTTGCCGAACGCCTGGAGAAAAATATCAACCAGTGTTTTATTCAATCCCCTTATCTGAAAACGACTAAATAAAGAAAGCGATGAAAAAGATTATAATGATACTATTGGTTGTGTTCGGCCTGGGTGTTGGAAGCCGGGCACAGGCTCAGATGCTGAATCTAAATTATCAGATGTCCTTACCTTTGGGCGATCAGCATGATTTTATCTCTAAAATGAGTTTTCGTGGGTTTTCCATGGATTATCACTATTTCCTGAGCGAGCGTCTGGCGGTCGGTGCCAGCCTGGGATGGAATACTTTGTATAAGCATCTGGATTATGCAACCGGTCATTTTACCATGAACGGGGAGAAAGTGACCATCTCCGGGGACCAGTTCAGATACCTGAACGTTGTACCCCTGATGGCCAGTGTCCGTTATTTTTTTACGGATGGAGATGCTGTCCTGCTACCATATGCCGGTATCGGTATCGGAACCAACTGGGCTGAAATGCGGCTGGAAGTGGGAGACCTGCTGGCTAAAGAAAAAGGCTGGCAGTTCGCTTTTGCCCCTGAAGTCGGAGTAGTGGTACCTTTCTCCGAATCGGTCGGATTGAATGTGGGGGCACAATACCGCTACAGTGTAAAAGCCAGTGGCTTACCCACGCTTCAGGATCTCGGGATTAAAGTCGGGTTATCTTTTAACTGGTAAATAAATGGTTGTCCATAAAGTCAAGTACTTTAATGGACAACCTTTCTTTTTATTCCAGTTTATAGTCCCATTGTTTCAAGGCATAATCCCAATGTTTTTCGACTAATTCGACGGTTCGGGTTTCGTATTTATAAGCGTTTTTCTTGTAGCCTTTTTTCTTGTCTAAATAGGCCGCAATGTCTGCTTTGGCGGCTTCAAAACCCGGAATGGCAAGTGTCCGGTAAATCTTTTCGGTCATAGCCAGGGCATCCGCCTCGAAATCTTCGAATTTTATTTCTATCAGATTACCTGCCGGGATCAGCTTTTTATCTTCTTCATATTTCCGATACAAACGGGTATATACTTCGAGGATGTTTTTTTCCAGCTCCTCCGGAGAAATTTTCTGCAATTGCAAAGGGATAATGGTATTCGTGAAAAAACTCCGGGTAGATTCGAATACCGTATAAGGATTCCGCATCAAATAGATAAATTTGGCATTGGGGAACATTTCCAGGATTTCTTTCACCTTGCTGGTATGCGGAGGATTTTTACTGAGAAATTGGCTACCCTGGGTATTCCAGAGAGAGATTTTGATCAGTTTCAAAAATGTCTCCCTGAACATCCGGTGTTC
Organism: Odoribacter sp. N54.MGS-14; assembly: GCF_000980295.1. Classification (NCBI taxonomy): domain Bacteria; kingdom Pseudomonadati; phylum Bacteroidota; class Bacteroidia; order Bacteroidales; family Odoribacteraceae; genus Odoribacter; species Odoribacter sp. N54.MGS-14. The sequence continues at coordinate 16,450 of NZ_LARL01000032.1, forward strand.
TTCGGGAGTAGCTGTTTTCATGGTCAGAAACCGATCACAATATTCCAGCATATTCTGAGGCAAAAACCAGAAATCATAATAGGAGCAAGGCATCATATTGGATAAGGCAAACTCTTCCTCCTGAGGCAAGTCGACGTTGAGCTCCATGTTATCGGTAGGGCGTTTGTCCGGCATTAACCAAGCCATCGTTTTCTTAAACATCGGCTGTCCCCACATCATCATATGGGGAAAAACAGTTTGATAGGTCGTCGTATAACCGAAATGTTTATCATGAGCCAATACATTGTGTACAAAGGTGGTACCACTACGCCAGTGCCCTAAAATAAAAACCGGCTCCATGTTGATCGCCTGATTTTTCAGGCGTTTGTCGTATCTCCGGTCCTGTATCGGTTTCAGGCAACTCAATAACCGACAGATGGCTTTGGTCAATTGATATTTCGTTTTATATCCTTTCCCGATCGTTTGTCCTTGTGTGATTCCTTTAAAAGTTTTCCAGTCTGCACCCACCAAAGTATTTACCGGAAGTTTTTGAAATTCTAGTACACCCATTTCGATAAAATATATGCTCTTTTATATCGCCTAACTGATTTATTTATTGAATTATTTTCACCGTAATCCCTTGACGGTCGAGTTCCTTGGCCACTTTTTCGATGGCTGTAAAGTGTTCGCTGCCGATGCCCAGTTTCGAAAGATTGATTTCCGGAATTTCCAATTCCTGCATGTCTTTCCTTTCGACTTTATCGATAATCATACCGACAGCACAGGTATTGTTGGTAATCGGATCGATCAGAATAAAAGCGCCTGTGTTTTTATTTTGGGGATAAGGATCGAAAAATAAAGGTTTACCTGTCGTGAAAATGACACGTGCAATTTCATTCAATTCCAAGGCGTCTGCGGCAGATTGTTCTAAAGTATTCACATTTACTTTATACCGGATTTTATCGATCTTGGCCCGGGTCAGATTCGTAGTATGTTTAATAAAGAATTGTTCTTCCGGATCCATTTTCTTCTCATCCATCCATACCAGCATGGCTTCGAAATTACGGGAAATAATCGGGAGATTGTCCGGATGTACGAGCATTTCTCCCCGGGAGATATCGATTTCGTCTTCGAGGGTCACCGTTATGGCCTGCGGCGGAAAAGCGAAATCCGGTTCTCCGTCGTAAGTGACGATCGATTTGACCCGTGAACGCTTCATAGAAGGCAGTGCGACCACTTCATCTCCTTTACGAATGATACCTGAAGCAACCGTACTGCTGAATCCCCGGAAGTCGAGGTTGGGACGCATGACATATTGTACGGGATAGCGGAGATCTGCAAAGTTTTTATCGCTTCCTATATGTACCGTTTCCAGATATTCCAGTAATGGTTTTCCGGTATACCACGACATATTCTCCGATGCTTCTACGACATTATCTCCTTTTAATGCCGAGAGTGGGATACAGGTAATGTCGGGTATTCCCAGGGGTTCTGCAAACTGACGGTATTCCGTTACGATCCGGTCGAATACCTGCCGGTCGTATCCAACGAGGTCCATTTTATTCACAGCCAGAACAACATGTTTGATTCCCAGCAAGGAAACTAAATAAGTATGCCGGCGTGTTTGGGTGATAACGCCTGAGCGGGCGTCTACCAGAATGATGGCCAGATTGGCCGTCGAACCTCCTGTAATCATGTTACGGGTATACTGTTCGTGTCCCGGAGTGTCGGCAATGATGAATTTCCGCTTGTTCGTAGAAAAATAACGATAAGCCACGTCTATCGTTATACCTTGTTCACGTTCAGCCTTCAGGCCGTCGAGTAGGAGGGCATAATCGATATCGTCTCCTGCATTACCGTAACGTTTGGTATCTCTTTCGAGGGCATCCAGCTGATCTTCGTATAATTTTTTACTATCGAAAAGCAAACGACCGATCAGGGTCGATTTGCCATCATCTACCGATCCGGCTGTCAATAATCTCAACAGATCTTTCTTTTCGTCCTGATCCAGGAACTCTTTTATATTTAGTTTCTCCATGATTTTAATCTTTATCGCTTTTCGCCTTAAAAGTATCCCTCTCTTTTCTTTTGTTCCATACTGGCATCCTGGTCGAAATCGATTACCCGGGTGGTCCGTTCGGATTTGGTGGTGGTCATCATTTCTTCTACGATTTTTTCAATCGTGTCGGCTTCCGATTCGACAGCTCCGGTCAATGGCCAGCATCCTAAGGTACGGAAACGTACTTTCCGCATCCGGATCTTATCCCGGTATTGTTCCGGTAAGCGTTCGTCGTCGGGCATAATCAGGTTACCGTCGATTTCGACGATGGGACGTTCTTTGGCAAAATACAAAGGTACGATAGGAATATTTTCCATGCGGATATATTGCCAGATATCCAATTCCGTCCAATTAGACAGCGGGAATACCCGGATCGATTCGCCTTTATGAACCCGGGCATTGTATAAATTCCATAATTCAGGACGCTGATTTTTAGGATCCCATTGATGAAATTTATCCCGGAAGGAATAAATACGTTCTTTGGCCCGTGATTTCTCTTCATCGCGGCGTGCACCACCGAAAGCGGCATCGAACTTGTATTTACTGAGCGCCTGCAATAAAGCCTGGGTCTTCATCAGATCGGTGTGTACTTTACTACCGTGTGTGAAAGGACCTACCCCTTCCTGGAAACCTTTCATATTGGATTCGACGATCAGGTCCCAGTTGTTTTCCCGGGCATATTTATCGCGAAATTCGATCATTTCTTTGAATTTCCACTTCGAATCGATATGCATCAAGGGGAAAGGTACTTTCCCCGGATAAAAAGCTTTTTCAGCTAAACGGACCATGACGGAAGAGTCTTTACCGATAGAATAGAGCATAACCGGATTTTCAAACTCAGCGACAACCTCACGGATAATATGGATAGACTCGGCTTCCAGTTCTTTCAAATGACTTAATTTATATTCTGACATTGTTTTATGTGCTAATGCTAATAGGCGGATTTACTCCAGCCGTTGGCAAAGTTTATTCATTTTGCAAAAATAGTCGTATCCTGATTCAAAAGCATCAGTATTTTTACCGAAATTCATTTCCGGTTATTTTCGGAGAAACGGCTTCCAATAAAATTTTCACCGAATCGGCTAAGGATTGCCGTGAGGTGTCGATCGAAATAAACGGATGTTCCGGGGCTTCGAAAGGCGATGAAATACCGGTGAATTCCTTGATTTCACCCCGACGGGCCTTGGCATACAAACCTTTGACATCCCGTCGCTCACATTCTTCGATGGGCGTACTGACATATACTTCCAGAAAATCATCCTCACCGATAATTTCAGAAGCCATCCGGCGGATAGCATGGGTAGGACTGATAAAAGCAGCGATGGTCACGATACCGCAATCGACGAATAATTTGGAAACTTCTGCTATGCGACGAATATTTTCCGTTCGGTCGGCTTCCGAAAAACCCAGGTTATTATTGATGCCACTGCGGATATTGTCTCCATCCAGGATACGGCAGAGTATACCTTGTTTATATAATTCCCTTTCCAGGGCAATGGCTAATGTGCTTTTACCGGAACCGGACAATCCGGTAAACCAGATCATAATGCCTTTTTGTTTCAATAAAGCTTCGCGGTCTTTCCGCTGTAACATTTTTTCAAAAATCGGATAAATATTTTCTGCCATATAAACTTAGTTACTGATTTACACCACAATTTCAGTATTTCATATTTCCTGTTTGTTTTATTTTACAATAAACCAGGGATTTAATAAATCTTCTTTGTTGTAGGCCAAGGGAGTGCACCCATCCTGGTGATATAATTCTTTCCCGGCAGCCTTTGCGATAGCATGACCTGCAGCGGTATCCCATTCCATGGTCGGAGCAAAACGGGGGTAAATGTCAGCAGTTCCTTCTGCTACCAGGCATATTTTAATCGAACTACCGATAGAAGTCAGTTTGACTTCTCCGTGTTCTTTTTTTAATTCATCGATAAAATTCTCTGTATCGGAACTCATGTGCGATCTTGAAGCCACAACGGTATAAACCGGATCTTCGCGGTCCAGAGGCAGACGCCGGGCTTGATTTTCCAGTGCGTCGAAATCCATATCCGGGGAATATTCCGGATGATCGGCCCGATAAGCTCCGTTTCGGATCGTTCCGTAGTACAGGATTTTTTTTACCGGAATATAAATTACCCCTAAGGCAGGACGTCCGCCGTAAACGAGAGCTATATTGACAGTGAACTCGCCGTTCCGTTTGATAAATTCTTTTGTACCGTCCAAAGGGTCGACGATCCATACCGTTTGCCATTGTTTACGAATAGCATAGGCTGTGGCCTTGTTTTCTTCGCTGATAACCGGATAAGGCGTATTTTTCAACTGTTTCAGGATAATCTCGTTGGATACCCGGTCGGCAATAGTCAGCGGAGAATGATCCGCTTTGTGTTCGATTTCGAAATCCGAAGCCGGATCGTCGTATATGTCTAATATAGCCTTACCAGCTTGCAATGCTGCTGTTATAGCCGTCTGTAGTAATGAATTCATAGTATTTTCTGCATGCCTGGCAAAGGTATCAAATTTTTTTATATTTGCAGTATTTGCCGGATATTATCTGGTCCGGCCGTTCCGTCCCGTTTCGGGAATCGTTATTTTAATTTTTCCTGTCTATTCTTTATTTCCCGGTTATGGTATTTCAACAAGAAATAGTTATCTTTGTGTGCTTTTGATCACGTGAAAATAAATTATTATATTAAAGCATGACTATAGTTTTCTATCAGAAAGACGCCACGGTATATGCCGTACAGTATCAGACGTCTGAAAATTCTCTTGATGTCAGTAAATTAGAATGGTTGTTCAGTGGTGCGCACAAAATACAAGGTGATGCCCTGAAAGGTTATTTTATCGGTCCTCGCAAGGAAATGATTACGCCGTGGAGTACGAATGCAGTCGAGATTACGCAGAATATGGGGATCGGGGGGATTCTCCGGATAGAGGAATTTACACAGACGGCTTGTGACAATATACCTTACGACCCGATGTTGCAGGCATTTTATAAAGGTTTGGACCAACATATCTTTACAATCGATAAACAACCGGATCCGATCATTTACATCGATGATATTCGTGCCTATAATGTGAAGGAAGGATTGGCTTTGAATCCCGATGAAATTGCTTATCTGGAAGGATTGGCTGAAAAATTAGGACGGAAATTGACCGATTCCGAAGTATTCGGTTTTTCGCAGGTCAATTCGGAACACTGCCGTCATAAAATTTTTAACGGTACCTTTATTATCGACGGAGAAGAGAAAGAAAGTACACTCTTTAAACTGATTAAGAAAACTTCTCAGGAAAATCCGAATCGGATTGTTTCCGCTTATAAAGACAATTGTGCGTTTATCGATGGGCCGCAGGCGGTGCAATTCGCTCCGCATACCCATGATAAGCCGGATGTTTATGAGACGAGAGAAATAGATACGGTCATTTCGCTGAAAGCCGAAACGCACAATTTCCCGACAACCGTAGAGCCCTTCAATGGAGCGGCAACAGGTAGCGGTGGAGAAATTCGTGACCGTATTGCCGGAGGGCAAGCAGCCCTTCCGTTGGCCGGTACAGCTGTGTATATGACCTCTTATCCCCGTTTGGATGCTTCCCGGATTTGGGAACAGCATATCGATCCCAGAAAATGGCTTTACCAGACTCCGGAGGATATTTTGATCAAAGCTTCCAATGGTGCTTCTGATTTTGGAAATAAGTTCGGTCAGCCGTTGATCTGTGGCTCCTTATTGACTTTCGAACACGAAGAAGACGGACGTACCTATGGGTATGATAAAGTGATTATGCAGGCCGGTGGTGTGGGCTTCGGTAATCGTCAGCAAGCCATGAAGAAAACACCTGGAGTAGGAGATAAAGTGGTGTTGTTGGGAGGTGACAATTATCGGATCGGTATGGGAGGTGGTGCCGTTTCTTCTGTCGATACCGGGGTTTATGCCGGGGCTATCGAGTTGAACGCGGTACAACGGTCTAATCCTGAAATGCAGAAACGGGTTTGTAATGCGATCCGGGCAATGGCCGAGAGCGAAGTGAATCCGATTGTTTCTATCCACGATCACGGTGCCGGAGGACATTTGAATTGTTTATCCGAGCTGGTGGAAGAAACCGGAGGTAAAATACATATGGAAAATCTTCCTGTCGGCGATCCGACCTTATCTGCAAAAGAAATCGTGGGGAATGAATCACAGGAACGGATGGGATTGGTGATGAAGGAGAAGGATGTGGCCGAACTGAAACGTATCGCAGACCGTGAACGGGCTCCGATGTACGTCATCGGTGAAACCACCGGAGATATGAAGTTTACTTTTGAGAATGCAAAAACTCATGAGACTCCGATCGATCTGGAACTGAAAGATATGTTCGGTAATCCTCCTAAGACGATTATGGAGGATAAGACCGTTAAAGAAAAATATGCCGATCTGGAATACTCCGCCGATAAATTGGAAGAATATTTGGAGCAAGTGTTACAAATAGAGGCGGTTGCTTCTAAGGATTGGTTGACGAATAAGGTAGACCGTTCAGTATCGGGCCGTATCGTGCGTCAGCAGTGTGTCGGTCCTTTGCATTTGCCTTTGAGCGATGTTGCTGCCGTCTCTTTGGATTATAGCGGACACCGTGGGATAGCAACCTCCATCGGACATGCTCCTGTAGCTGCAATGGCCGATGCTCCTGCGGGTTCACGTTTGGCTATTGCCGAAGCACTGACTAATCTGGTATGGGCGCCGATCGAACAGGGATTGAAAGGAATCTCACTTTCTGCCAACTGGATGTGGCCCTGCCGCAATGAAGGAGAAGATGCCCGGTTGTATCAGGCGGTACAGGCTGCCAGCGACTTTGCTATCGAGTTGGGAGTGAACATTCCTACCGGGAAAGACTCACTTTCTATGACCCAGAAATATGGGGACAAAAAAGTGTATGCTCCGGGAACGGTTATCATTTCTACTGTCGGCGAAGTAACCGATTTCCGTAAAATTGTCATTCCTGTATTGAAAAATGATCCGGCTACCGAGATCGTCTATGTCGATTTCTCATTCGATAAATTGAAATTGGGTGGTTCCAGCTTTGCCCAGATTCTGAATAAAGTGGGCAAAGAAGTGCCCGACATTAGGGATAGCGAGTATTTTGCCCGTGCATTTACAGCTATTCAGCAATTGGTGGATGAAGGTATCGTTTTGGCCGGACATGATATTTCTGCCGGAGGTATGGTAACGGCACTGCTCGAAATGTGTTTTGCAGATAATCGTTTGGGTTTGGATATCGATTTTTCATTCCTGGCTGAAAAAGATATGATTAAGATCTTATTCGCTGAAAATCCCGGCGTGCTGATTCAGATAGCGGATAAGGATGCTAAAAAGGTTTCCGCTCTGATGGATAAAGCCGGTGTTGCTTACGCTTTCTTAGGAAAGCCGGGTAAGGCCGGATTACTGAACATCAAGAAGGATGCGGATAGCTGGTCGTTGGATATCCCTTCTTTACGTGATCTTTGGTTTAAGACTTCTTATTTACTCGACCGGCGTCAGAGTGGCGAAGAGAAGGCATTGGAGAGATACAAGAGCTATAAACACAATGAGTTGAAATATAAATTCCCACAAGGTTTTACCGGCAAATTGGCTGATTTGGGCTTGCAGTTGAACCGTACTGCTAAATCGGGTATCCGGGCTGCTGTGATCCGGGAGAAAGGGTGCCAGTGTGAGCGTGAAACGGCCTGGGCTTTGCATTTGGCCGGTTTTGACGTGAAGGATGTACACATGACCGATTTGATCAGCGGACGTGAAACTCTCGAAGAGGTAAATATGATTGTCTTTGTCGGAGGATTCTCGAATTCTGACGTGTTGGGTTCTGCCAAGGGGTGGGCCGGCGCTTTCAAATTCAATGAAAAAGCACGACAGGCTTTGGAGAATTTCTATAAACGCGAAGACACCTTGAGTTTGGGTATTTGTAACGGATGCCAGTTGGCTGTTGAACTGGGACTTATTTATCCCGAGCATGCTGAAATGCCTAAGATGTTGCATAATGACTCCCATAAGTTTGAATCCGGTTTTGTCAATGTAACGATTCAGCCGAATCATTCTGTAATGTTAAAGTCTTTGGCAGGTAGTCGGTTAGGTATCTGGATCGCTCATGGAGAAGGTAAATTCAGTTTGCCTTATGCCGAGAGTGAATACCATATTCCGATCAAATACAGTTACGATGCCTATCCGGGCAATCCGAACGGTTCACCGTTCGCTACAGCGGCGATCTGTAGTAAAGATGGCCGTCACCTGGCGATGATGCCTCACTTGGAACGGTCTATCTATCCATGGAATTGGGCATATTATGCTGAAGGACGCAGTGAGGATGAAGTGAGTCCGTGGATCGAGGCTTTTGTCAATGCCCGGAAATGGATAGAGGAAAAAGTGAAGGCATAAGCTGAATGTAGTAAGATCGTGTTCATAAACGACGAAGATTATATCGATTTATAACAGGAAGGTTCGATCGCCTTCCTGTTTTTTTTACTTGGACGAGATGTCGGAAAAAAGGTGATGGATAAAGAGTACCGAATTATGAAAACGATCTACAGATATGCAGCAGGACCGGGAGAGGAGATTCGGGAAACAGTGCGGTAAACTGATTTGTATGAATACTACAAAATGGTAAATGCCTTCCTGGGGGATGTGATTATCGAAAAAGCTTTTCAAAAAGAAGGGAACTTTGGAGGGGAGAGGTTATACATGTCGGATCACTCGCTATTATCGGCAGTCTGGAAAATGAACGTATTCAGATCAGATAAGGAAGAAGTATCAACGGTTGCAAGAGTTGGCCTTGGTCAGTCTGATCGTTGTCACTCTTGTAACCGTTGAATTTTTAAATTTACATTGTCGTTCCGATAATCCCCTTTTTAGATTGTTCGATAAAATCTACCAGGTAAGTGATTTCCGGACTGAGAGGAATAATATCTTTGATTCTTCGCAGGGCATTTTCCAGACTGGTACCGCATTGATAAATTTGCCGGTAACATTTAGCTATATTATCGATCACATTTTCGGTGAGATGGCCTTCTTTAGCCAGGATCAAAGCATTGATTCCATAGTAACTGATCGGATTGTGGGCCGCCACGATATAAGGCGGAACATCTTTGTTGGCGCGGCAGCCGTCACGCAATAGTGCCCAGCTTCCGATACGGCAACCGTGTTTGACGATCACTTCACTACCTAAAATCGCCTTGTCGTCGATAATACAGTTTCCTGCTGTTTTGGCACCGTTTCCCAATACACAATGGCTGCCTAAATGGGTGTCGTGTGCCAGATGTACGCCTTCCAGCAGAAAGTTACCGTCTCCGATTATCGTACAATCGGTTGTGTTCGTGCCCCGGTTAAGGATCACTTTCTCCCGTATGGTATTGTGATTACCGATTTTCAGGAGGGTATCCTCACCCTTGAATTTAAAATCCTGAGGAGTAGCACCGATGATGGCACCCTGATAGATGATATTATCCGTTCCCATACGGGTGCCACTGAGAATACTGGCATAAGGCATGATCGTACAATTGTCTCCGATTTCGACATTCTTGTCGATATAGGCAAAAGGATGAATGGTAACATTCGCTCCGATCCGGGCTTCTTTATCTACATACGCTAAAGGACTGATCATATTTTTTGTTTTTAAGGTTAGTGTCGTTATTTAGTGCCTCCACCCAATGCATGGTATAGGTTTACTACGGCCTGCAAACGCTGGAACTCATCGGAAATTCCGGACAACTGAGCGTTTAACAGCGATTGTTGTGCTGTCAGTACTTCCAGGTAATTCGTATTAGAGGTACCTAAAGTTAGTAATTCCTGTGTATACTCCACCGATTTTTCCAATGAATTTATTTGTTTCACCCGTTGTATCCGTTTATCTTCAGCCGATTGATACAGACTCAGTGCATCGCTGACATCGGCGCCTGCATTCAATATCGCTTGTTCGAAACTTAACATCGCCTCTGCTTGCTGGGCTTTGGCAATCTTTAAGCGGGCAATATTCGCTCCCCGGTAAAATAAAGGTTGGGTCAGTGAACCGATAGCCGAGGCAATCATTTTTCCGGGATTGATGATCGTGTTCCCGGCTTGATTGGTCCATCCATAAGTCCCGCTGATGGAGATCGACGGATAGAAAGCAGCACGTGCTTCGTTGGCATTATAATATGTTCCTGCTAATGCCATTTCTGCCGCTTTGACGTCCGGACGGTTGGATAACAATTGTACCGGGACGCCGGTATGCAGTATTGTCGGGAGTTGTTGGTCCTCCAGCTTGCCGCGTTCGATTTTCTGAGGAGCTTGTCGCAACAGTAAGGATAAGGCATTCTCGGTTTCCCGGATCTGATTTTTCAGGTCGGAGATAGAAGCCAGCACCATATAATAATTGGCTTCGCTTTGTACAACTCCTGCTTCATTGACCATCGCCGCCTCTTTCATCGCTTTCATGGTCTCGACATTTTCTCCCCATAATACGGCAGTTTCTTCTGTGATCTGCAACTGCTTGTCGAGCATCAGTAAGGTGTAATAATAATTGGCTATTGCAGCGACAACCTGGGTTTGCACAGCTTGTCGATAGGCTTCACTCCGTAATAAGGCTGCTTTCGCCGCCCGTTTTGTATTTAGAATCTTTCCGAAAAGATCCAATTCCCAACTTGCTGAAACGGGCAGGGACCAGCTCCAACTGCCTTTCATCCGGTCGAAACTACTCACTCCGCCTTGGGGGGCAAGGGTAAGAGAAGGAAGGTAGGATAAACGCGAAGTCATCAGGCTGGCTTGAGCTTCTTTTACCTGCAACATAGCGGTTTGCAAGTCTGTATTTCTTTCGAGACCCAAGCGGATCAACACTTGTAATTGAGGATCGGTGAAAACCTTCTCCCAGGGTAGATTGGCCATATTGACGGTATCGGATACCAGGGTATCGTTCACCGAAACAGGATCCCTGTACAAGCCTTGCGTATCTACTTCGGGACGGCTGTATGGTTTGTATATATGGCAGCTGCCCAGTAGAGCTGCCATACATAAAGGATATATAATCGTTTGTATTTTCATGGTATTTCTTATTTCGTATATTGTTCAATTTCAGAGGCGATATCCGTATTATCCGTATCATGCCATTCCAGCGGTTTGACTTTTTCCTGGATATGTTCGAAAACAACAAACAAAGCCGGAACAATAAAGATCTGACAGATCATTCCGATAAACATACCACCGATCGCTCCGGTTCCCAAAGTGCTGTTACCGTTGGCTCCGACTCCATGAGCGAACATCAGCGGCAGCAATCCGATGACCATAGCCAGGGAGGTCATTAAGATAGGGCGTAACCGGGCAGAAGCTCCCGATACGGCTGCTTCGGTAATGCTCATACCGGTTTTCCGGCGGTCTAAGGCGAATTCAGTAATCAATATCGCATTTTTAGCCAACAGACCGATCAACATAATCAAAGCGATTTGCATATAAATGTTGTTTTCTACTCCCATGATCTGAGCGAAAATAAAACTACCCATCAATCCGGAGGGGACGGAAAGCAGTACGACCAGAGGCAGAATATAACTTTCATACTGTGCACTCAGCAACAAATAGACGAATACGAAACACAGTGCGAATATCATCGCTGTCGTACTCCCGCTACTACTTTGTTCTTCCCGGGTCATTCCGGAAAATTCGAATCCATACCCTGTTGGCAAGGATTGGGCGGCAACTTCTTCGATAGCTTTAATCGCCTGTCCGGAACTATAGCCGTCAGCCGGCGAACCGTTCACACTCATGGAGGTAAACATATTGAAACGCTTGATGTTGTCGGGACCGTATACTTTTGTCAGCGTCATAAATTGACTGATCGGTGCCATTTCGTTTCCGTTCCGGATTTTGACGTTTTGCAGAGATTCCGGATTGATCCGATAACGGGGATCTGCCTGAATCATTACCCGGTATAATTTACCGAAACGGTTGAAATTGGATGCATATATACCGCCGTAATAGCCTTGCAAAGTAGTTAGGATATCGTTGGGACTGATACCGGCTTGCTTACATTTGGCTGCATCTATATCGATCATATACTGAGGGAAAGTGGGGTTGAAAGACGTTTGAGCCGTAGCGATTTCAGGCCGTTCTTTCAATTTTCCCAGAAATTCCTGAGCAACTTCATAGAAAGTATTCAAATCTCCACCGGTTTTATCCTGTAAGTTGAACTCGAAACCGTTGGTGACACTGTAGCCGGGGATCATCGGAGGGGCGAATAACAATACTCGGGCATCTTTGATCAGAGATTGAGCCTGCATATATAGGGTACCGATTACCGTATTGGCATCTTCCCCTTTACCCCGTTCTTTCCAGTCTTTCAATTTTATGATCAGCGTCCCGTATGAGTTACCTTGTCCTGCCAGGAAGCTGTAACCGGTTACCTGGGTCCTGCTCTTCACTGCCGGATTGGCTGCCACCAAACTGTCTACCTGTTCCATAACGGCTTCGGTTCTCTCCTGGGCGGTACCCGGTGCCATATCGACTACGGCGAAAATGGTTCCGGTATCTTCATTGGGAACCAATCCGGTAGGAGTGATGTTCATCAGGAAGATCATAACGACGATAGTCGCTATAACGATGGCAAATGATAAAAATTTACGACGGATAAAGAATGTGATTCCTCGTTCGTACTTTTTCAGGGTAACATCATAAGCGGCATTGAATGCGATGTGGAAACGTTCGATCAGAGAAGTCTTTTTCTTCTCTCCGTTTTTATCGTGGGGATGTAAAAATATAGCACACAATGCAGGACTTAACGTTAAGGCATTGATTGCCGATAGGCCGATAGCAATAGCCATCGTGAGTCCGAACTGCCGGTAGAAAGTTCCTGAGGTTCCTGTCATAAAACTTACCGGAATAAATACAGACATCATGACCAGGGTGATGGATACAATGGCTCCCCCCAGTTCGCTCATCGCATCGATAGAAGCCAGACGGGCCGATTTATACCCTTGGTCGAGCTTGGCATGAACCCCCTCGACGACGACAATGGCATCGTCGACAACAATGGCAATGGCCAATACCATGGCACATAAGGTTAGCAGATTGACACTGAAACCGATCAGGTACAGACCGAAGAAAGTACCGATCAGCGCAACAGGGATTGCTATGGCCGGGATCAAGGTGGAACGAAAATCCTGCAAGAAGATATATACCACTAAAAATACCAGTACAAATGCTTCGAGCAAGGTTTTCAATACTTCGTGGATAGAAGCGAACAAAAAGTCGTTGGCATTCAACAATTCTACGACTTTGACTCCGGGAGGTAAGGTCGGTTCCACTTTTTTAAGGTATTCCTGAATGTCCTGGATGATGGTCGTAGCATTGGATCCTGCCGTTTGGAAAATGATTGCGGTTACTCCCGGATGTCCGTTGACATTGTTCTGGAAACCATAAGTCAACCGGCCTAATTCGACTGTTGCAATATCTTTCAAACGCAAAATTTCTCCGTCGGAGGTAGCCCGGATAACGATATTTTCAAATTCTTCCTGCGTTTGTAAACGCCCCTTGTATTTCATGACATATTGAAAGGACTGATTACCCCGTTCTCCGAATTGTCCCGGAGCAGCTTCGATGTTTTGTTCTGCTAAAGCAACCGATACATCACTGGGCATCAGTTTGTATTGGGCCATAACATCCGGTTTCAACCAGATACGCATCGAATAGTCGGTTCCCATCACCATGGCGTCTCCAACCCCCTGAATACGTTTAATTTCAGGGATAATGTTGATGTTCATGTAGTTCTCCAGAAATTCGTTATCGTATTTATCGTCGGAACTATAGAAAGAAAAACCTAGCAGCATACTGGATTGCCGTTTTTGGGTGATGACTCCTACCTGGGTGACTTCGGCGGGAAGGAATCCCTGGGCTTTAGCTACCCGGTTTTGCACATTTACTGCAGCCATATCGGGGTCGGTACCCTGCTTAAAATAAACTTCTATGCTGGCTTCTCCGGTATTGGTCGCTGTGGAACTCATATACATCATGTCCTCCACACCGTTGATTTGCTCTTCCAGCGGAGCGATAACACTGTTCAGAATAGTCTGTGCATTGGCCCCGGTATAGGTTGTGGTGACCCGGATGGTTGGAGGGGCGATATCCGGATACTGCGATACAGGTAAGGATACAAGTCCTAATATACCCAATATAACGACGACAATGGAAATTACCGTTGAAAGTACCGGACGGTTAATAAATCGATCTAATTTCATTTTCTTAAGCTTTAAAGCAGATTATTTATTCACAGGTTGAGTGGCAGCTTTGATTTTGGCAGCTGCAGCCTCAGGAGTGATCGGTTGGATCTGGGTGCCGTCCCGGAGCGTTCCTACTCCTTCGATAACGATTCTGTCTCCCGGATTTAATCCCGAAGTAACGACGAAATTTTTACCGTCATCCAATTTGAATACTTCGACTTCAGTATTTTTTACCTTCGAGTCGGCATCTACGACAAACACAAAACGTTTATCCTGAAGTTCGTAGGTGGCTTTTTGAGGTACCACCAACACATTCTGAAGTTGGGAAGGAATGATAACGGAACCGGTGCCTCCGCTTCTCAATAGACGTTGAGGGTTGCTGAAGGTGGCACGTACGCTTACCGATCCGGTTGTTTGGTCGATTACTTCACTGATTGTCTCGATTTTTCCTTGCTGGGAATAAGGACGGCCGTCTGCGGTGGTTAAAGATACCGGAGGCATTTTTTCCAAAATCTTACTAGAAGTGCTGTCCTGACGGATCAGGTCGAGTAATTGTTTTTCAGTCATAGAAAAATAAGCATACATTTCTGAAATATCGGAAACCGTTGTGAGCGGAGTCGTCATACTCGGACTGACCAGGGAACCGACCCGGAAAGGTACTTTTCCCATGACTCCGTTGACGGGACTTGTGACTTGCGTATAGGAGAGATTTTTTTCGGCGTTGGTCAGCTGTGCCTTCGCCTGAGCCAGGGCTGCCTCGCTGGAAGCCAGCGCATTCTCTGCTGTCTGAAGATCGAATTTACTGATAATATTCTTTTGTTCGAGTTGCCGCTTGTTTTTGGCCGTCAATTCTGCGGTCGCAACATTGGCTTTAGCTACTTCTACAGCAGCTTTTGCTACGTTGACAGCTTCTTCGTATTGAACAGGATCGATAACAAATAAGGTTTGGCCTTTTTGGACACTCGAGCCTTCGTCTACACATAGTTTCGTAATAAAACCACTTACATTCGGACGGATCTCGACATCCTGGCGTCCTTTGAAAGTTGCCGGATAAGCAGAGGTCAATTTTACCGTTTCGGGCTGTAAAGTGATTACTGCAAATTCGGGAACCGTTTGTTGTCTTCCCTGATTTTTTCCTCCACATGCGACACACATTGCACTCAAGGCAATGATGAATAAGTTATGCATTCGAGTCATTTTCAATTTTTCAATTTTCATATTGCGTATTATTATAAATTTATTTTTGCACTCTTTCCCTTATACATAATTCGTGCTAATTCTTTCAAATATTTCCGGGTATTAAGAATATTTGATAAAAATTGGATTTGAGAAATGTAAGAAATGTTAAGATAACGTTTGAGAGATGTAAAATGCCCCATCTTTAAAGAAAATGAAATGACTGATCGGGTATAAGTATCACTCATAAATGGGTATGATTACTAACAAGTGACAAAGATAACAGATATTTTTATTTTTCGTAAATAATGTAGAGGAGTTCTATAAATTAAAATATTGTAGTACAGTTGTTTATATGGTTCCAAGAGCGTAAATTTGCAGAAAATAA
>NZ_LARL01000202.1:0-246 GCF_000980295.1 Odoribacter sp. N54.MGS-14
GAGTGGAGAATAACGGATTCGAACCGTTGACCCTCTGCGTGCAAGGCAGATGCTCTAGCCAGCTGAGCTAATCCCCCGAACTTGATTCCGTTCGTAGTCCCAGGCAGAGTTGAACTGCCGACCTCTACATTATCAGTGTAGCGCTCTAACCAACTGAGCTATAGGACTAAGTTCAACCTAGTCTGTTTAATTAGACCCGGCTTCTTACTTTCTCTCTTCCGTATCATTACGGAATCATATCTTGAA
>NZ_LARL01000142.1:0-1761 GCF_000980295.1 Odoribacter sp. N54.MGS-14
AAGAAGGTGTCTGAAAAGGATGCCTTCTTTTTTTGTTATGCTGCCCGTTTATTATCCATTTTTATTTTTAAAACATCTTTGGTCTTCTCTATTATCTCTTTTGGAAAAGTAATCCTCCAGAAATAAGTAAGAAATAAAAGAAAGCTGTTTTTTTTAGCCAGTTTCCTTAGATTATGTGCAATAGCAACCAGGGTAAACTCTGTTTTTACCTTCTCCAGCCCTCTTAATCTAAATCGGTTCCATGCCGAGTTATGCTTTATCTGTGCGAAGACAGCTTCCGGTTCTATACATCGTCTGCCCCGATGATAAATACCTTCTTCGCTCATGAGTTTTTCGCGCGCTTTTTGTTTATACCTGTTAAGTTTATAGTTGACTTCTATGATCCGGTTGGTCTTTGATTTATGACATTGAGATCTCAGCGGGCAACCCTCACAGTTCTGTGCCTGATAACGTTTCAGTACGGATACATATCCCAAATCGGACTTACTTTTCCTTTGACCTGTATATTCCATATGTTGTCCCATCGGGCATACGTAGTAATCCTGTTCCCGATTGTAGTAAAGGTTCTGTATGGCAAAAGCATCCTTCTTCCAGGCACACTTCTGCTCTTTGTGGAAATAATTGTACTTGACAAAAGCCTCTATACCCGCATTCTCCATAAACTCGTAGTTTTGTTCACTTCCATAACCGGCATCAGCTACTACTATAAAGGATTGCCTATGATAAGTCTCCCGAAAATCTTTCAAAAAAGGAATTAGAGTTCCTGTGTCTCCGGCGCGCCTGTAAATGCCCAGATTTGTAATAAACTGATTCTCTGTAGCAAGCTGTATATTATAGGCGGGTTTCAATTGCCCGTTTTTCATATGATCCTCTTTCATGCGCATGAAGGTCGCATCCTCATCTGTCTTACTGAAAGAATTACGATCCCCTAATTTCTCCAATTGCGATTCATATTTGGCAAGGCGGGGCAGATATTCTTCCTGTAGCTTTTTGACTTGCTTTTGCTCGGCTTTGTTCATCCCGGAGAGCCGTTTGTTTAAAGCGCTCACTTTTTCCCGCAAACCACAGGAATCCATATCCGGTAAGGTATCCGGTGTCCTTTCCTGTTTGTCCTGCTCAATATGTTTGTCTACCTCACTAAGGACTGCCTGTATTTTCGACTCCAGTTTTGCCTTGTTCTTTTCCACACTCCCACGCCAGACAAAAGTGTAGCGGTTGGATGCCGATTCAACTTTGGTGCCATCGATATACTGTACATCCAAACTGACATAGCCGGATTCCTGTAGCAGCAGAACAATGGCTGAAAACAACGATTTTATATTTTCTTTTAAGCGTTTGCCACGGAAATCATTGATAGTGCGGAAATCGGGAGTACTATTACCTGACAACCACATGAAGTGAATATTCTCCTGTAAGGCCTTTTCTATTTTGCGACAGGAATAGATATTGTTCAGGTATGCATAAAACAGGACTTTGAGCATCATACGGGGATGGTAGCTGCTGGTTCCTCCTCCTTTATATGCCCGCAGCAGACTGCTAATATCTAAGGCATCTACAACACTGTTTACTACACGAACGGGATGGTTCGAAGCTATCTTTTCCGATAAACTAACCGGAAAAAGTACATTTTGGTTGGAAGTTAACTCTTTAAATACTATCTTAGCCATTGCTATAATGTTTGTTTTTTTGCAACGGTAAGATAATTCTTTTTACCGAAATAAACAATAGCAAAAGGGGCTATCCGACTTTTTGGACAGCCCC
>NZ_LARL01000033.1:0-31994 GCF_000980295.1 Odoribacter sp. N54.MGS-14
ATGCGATTGATATTTTTTCTACTTATAGCTACGTTAGGACTATATTCCTGTAATAATGACCTAACTACCATAGGTCAGGATTTGATTAATAACGGAAACCATATTGAAGTACAAACTACCTTGTTGAAGGAAACAGGTACAATAAAAATAGACTCCTTTATCACCTCCAGCGGAAGATACGGTTCGGCTATTACGGAAATGTTCATGGGCCGCTATGCAGATCAATATAGTGGTGTCACGACGGCATCCCCCTGTTTTCAGATTGTTCCGGTTTCCCAACCGTCCATCAATTTCCGGTATTTGCTGGATTCGGTCACCTTCCATTTCAAAGTCGGGAAAAATATTTGGGGAGATACGACAGAAACAGCTACACCTCAGACATTTTCACTTTATCGTTTGGCCCGCCTGCCGGAATTCAGGACAGACCAAAACGACTACTTTTATAACCGGGATTCTATTCCATGGGGAGATAAACTGGCAACAGTCAGTTTTATTCCCAAAAGGATGATTATGAATCAGGTATATTTCAAACTCGAGAAGGATACGCTGACCGAAAGAATGTTTGCTATGATGCAAAACGACGATCCTATTTTCAGGCCGAACAGCAATAGTGAGATCAGCTATTATAAATTTATCAATTACTTTAAAGGTCTGGCTATTCAAAGTGGAAAAGACAACAATTGTTTGTTAAGCCTGGAAATGATCCCGGACAGTCTGTATATGCGGTTTCATTACCATAATGCAGACCAAAAGTATACTTACGATTTGAAGCTATTGAGTCAGAGAAATGAATACCAATATTTTAATGTAAAAAATATACCTTCGACAACTTATGGTTTCGAAGCTCTGACCGAACAGACAAAAGAAGTGAAATTCACAGAACATGACATGGCTATCGTTCAAGGGCTTAGTGGATACATGGTAAAAATGGTCCTTCCGGAACCCGATATTCAATCGACTTATAAAACCGTGGTAAAAGCTGAAATTGAAATAAAACCCCGGGTATGGGCTTCGCCGGAAGTTGCTTATCCATCGACGATCAGTGTTTATTATACGAATAAGATTAATGAAATAAAAGGTGTGGCTTATAACAGTACCAATAATCCCATTACCGGAAAATATATAAAAACTGAAAACAATGAAGAAGACAGGTATATTTTCGACATTACCGATTATTACCAAACAATTTCCCGGTATTCCAACTCCAAGGATGTCAGACAGCTGTTATTGACCATACCTAATTTAACCTCTTCTTTTAATCGTATGATTATAAAGGACGTGCCTGTATTGAGGGTATATTATGCAAGTTATAAAGACTAAACAAGAATCATTCTCCGATATCGAACAATTATGAAAAGAATATTCCTTATAACGTTCTTGTCTATATTTATTTTTAAGGTGTACGGACAGGATAACATCGGAACCCCATACTCTGTATATGGAATCGGTTTACAGACAGAAAATGCCGGTCCTTACAACGCTATGGGTGGAGTTGCGGCAGCTATGCGCGACAATGGCAATATCAATTATCTGAATCCGGCATCTTATACGGCCCTGGATACGACCCGGCTTTATTTCCAATTCGGTGTCACGGGCGAGTATGCCCATTTGTCTACCTACAAGGAAAATGCAAGTTACCGGGTGGCACAAAACACGGCATTCAACCTAGCATTCCGTCTCCATAAAAACATGTATATGTCTCTGGGATTCACAGAAAAATCGGATATCGGCTATGACCTGTCTTATATCAACGTGATCCCTGGAAGTTCGGATTCTTACTTCCAACAAAATATTCAGGGAGAAGGCGGACTGAATGACGTTTACCTCGGATTAGGCTGGAGATATAAAAATTTATCGATCGGTTTGAACACTTCTTTAATTTTCGGTAAGATCGAAAAACGTCAGACCCTGACCACGATGATCGAAGGTAGTAAAATTATCAAAACCAGTGAAAACAACCGTATTCACGATGTTTTGTTCACCCCCGGTATCCAATATACTTTGAATCTGTCTCCCAAATCCATTCTGACATTGGGATCGGCTTTCAATTTTACACAAAAACTAAGGTCCAAAACCGATTATATGGCTTATAGCGTCAATTCCAGTACTAACACAACCGAGATGCTCAACGATCTGACTTTAAAGCGGGGATATATCAAATATCCATTCCGTATTTTGAGCGGATTCGATTTCAGATACAACCGGAAATGGGATATTGCCGGAGACTATACGTTTCAAAAGATGTCTGTTTATGAAGAGTTCGGTAAAAATCAGGAACTAAAAGATTACCACAAAGCAGCCTTAGGGTTGTCCTGGACACCGGAGCGGCTGGGACGTTATTGGTGGCAGCGTAACAGTTACATGTTAGGAGGCTATTTTATTCATTCCGGCATCGATATTAAAAATGTAGATATCAATACTTACGCCATCACCTTCGGTTCTCAAATTCCTTTTTACACGGCCCGTAACGGAATCCTTCTCCTTGGCGTGGCATTCGATCTGGGCATCCGTGGAACAGAACAAAACGGTTTGATTCAGGAAAAATTTGCAAAGGTCCGTATTAATGTCGGCTTCAATGAATTTTGGTTTATGAAGCGAAAGATTAACTAAACATTAACATGACAAGACGATGCCCGAAGCATCGTTTTGTTATTTTTATCCCTATCTTTGTATTTGTTAATTTTTATCACAAACTCTAAAATCATGAAGAAAAGTTTATTATCTTTAGCTGTTATAGCCGTATCACTATCAGCCTGTGACACAACACCGAAATACAATATCAACGGGACTATCACAGGAGGCGAAGCGAATAACGTCTATTTATTACAACGTCAGGGACGTACGATCGACACACTGGCCAAAGCTCCTGTAGCCGAAGGTAAATTCAAACTGACAGGTAGCGTTGCCGGGCTGACCCCAGCTTTTATCGCCGTTGAAGGACAACGGGGACAGAATCTCATTTTTGTAGAGAATGCCGATTTTACTGCAAACTTAAATCTGGAAAATCCGACAGCTACCAAAATCGAAGGGACTGCCACCCAAGGAATAGCCAATCAGTATACCGCAATCTCAAACGAAATGGGTAAAATGGCTAATGAGCTGAACCAAAGTTACAGGACTGCCTACCAGGAAAAAGATGAAGCTAAAATGAAAGAATTGCAGGAGCAGTACGAGAACTTAATGAAAGATTATGAAGCTAAAGAAGATGCTATAAACAAAGCGAATGCAGACAGCTATGTCGCTGCTTATATTTTAGCCGGCAAACTCTACGAATATGATTATGAAAAACTAGTCGAAAAATTCAATACCCTGGGGGAAAATGCCAAAGCAACAGAACCGGGAAAAACAATCGCCGACAGAATCCAAAAATTATCTGCAGTAGCTGTTGGCCAGGTTGCTCCTGATTTTACTTTGAATACTCCCGACGGAAAACCGCTGTCTATGCACTCTATCAAAGGTAAAGTAAAAGTGATCGATTTCTGGGCATCCTGGTGTGGCCCTTGCCGTGGAGAAAATCCCAACGTAGTGAAAATGTATGAGAAATTCCATCCGAAAGGACTCGAAATTCTGAGTGTATCTCTGGATGAGGATAAAGATGCCTGGTTGAAAGCGATCGAAGATGATAAATTGACCTGGAATCACGTTTCCGACTTGAAAGGATGGCAAAATGCAGCTGCACAACTTTATTGTGTAAATGGAATTCCTCACTTGGTTGTATTGGACGAAAACAATGTTATTGTTGCCAAAGATTTGAGAGGAGAAGAATTACAAAATAAAGTAGCTGAATTGTTGAAATAATTTAACATTCATTAGCATACAACAGAGGGTATCGTCAACACGGTACCCTCTGTTTTTTCGTACATTTGCGGGAATATTTCTAGTTAGCAAGTACGCATTCCGGATATGAAAGAAAAAATCATTTTACTGTTTATAGGTCTTCTGGTATTTCAGGGGAGTTATTCCCAACCGGCCGAAGCATCCCGGCATTCCTGGGCCGATTCGGTCCTCCACCAAATGAGTCTGGATGAAAAAATAGGCCAACTCTTCATGATTGCGGCCTACAGCAACAAGAACGAAAATTACGAAAACGAACTGGAAAAACAAATCCGGCAATATCACGTCGGAGGGCTCATTTTTTTTCAGGGGAAACCGACTCAGCAAGTCAAACTAACCAACCGGTATCAAAAAGCAGCGAAATATCCTTTAATGATCGGGATGGATGCGGAACACGGAGTAGGCTGGCGCCTGGAAACTGCGATGGAATTCCCCAAAATGCTGACCAACGGGGCTATCCGGAAAGATAGTCTGATTTATGCTTTGGGAGCAACTATCGCCCGGCATTGCCAGGAACTAGGGGTTCACGTAAACTTCGCCCCGGTAGTAGATATCAATAGCAATCCCCGGAACCCGATCATCGGAATGCGTTCTTTCGGCGAAGACCCGGAGGAGGTTACCCAAAAAGCGATCTTATATGCTTATGGCTCTTTGAGTCAAAACGTGCTTCCCGTCATCAAACACTTTCCGGGGCATGGAGATACCGATACCGATTCTCACCATACCCTGCCTGTCATCCCACATTCCCGCCAACGCCTCGACTCTGTCGAACTCTATCCTTACCAGCATCTGATCGAAGCCGGCATTCCGGCGGTTATGGTCTCCCATCTGGCGGTTAAATCGATAGATTCGACAGGCATTCCGGCTTCTCTCTCCAGCCCGGTCATTCAGGAATTGTTACGCCGGGATCTGAACTTCTCCGGCCTGTGCTTCACCGATGCCATGAATATGAAGGGGGTAACCCAAAATTCCCAGCCCGGCGAAGCAGAAGTAAAAGCGCTGCTAGCAGGTAACGACATGCTCCTTTTTCCGGCCAATCTGGGAAAAGCAGTGGAAGCGATCAAAAAAGCCCTGGCCGATAGCCTGTTGGACGAGCGGACGATCGATGAAAAATGCCGGAAGATACTGGAAGCAAAGCAAAAATATGTATTACCGAATGTTTATCCGGCCGAAACTCCGGGTCTATGGTCACGTCTCAACTCTCCTACCGACATAGCTCTGAAGCAACAACTTTACCAGGCAGCCATCACCCTGATTAAAAATACAGACTCTTTACTTCCCCTCAAACGCCTGGATACCCTCCGTATCGCCAGTCTGAATTTCGGAGCCAGAGCAGTAAACAATTTTCAAACGACACTGGAACGTTATACTCAAGTCACTCACTTCGTAGCAAACAAAAAATTATCGGACGAAGAACTCCGGAATTTGCAAAAAAAGCTCCAACCTTTTAATTGTATCATTATTTATAATAATCTGAGTACGAATTCGGCTCAAAAAGATTTCGGTTATTCGCCGGTCTTAGATACCCTGATCCGGCAGCAAACCGGCAAGCGAATCATTTTATGCCATCCGGGCATCCCATACGGTCTCGCTTCCTACGCTTCCCTCCCGACCGATGCTTTATTGCTCAGCTACGAAAATCATCTTTATGCCCAACAGTATGCGGCACAAGCCATTTTCGGAGGCATAGCAATGACTGCCCGGCTCCCGGTTTGTGTAAATCCGGATTATCCGGCCGGTACAGGTATTCAAACGCCCAAAACCAGACTGAGTTATACCAGTCCGGAGATGTGCCGCCTGGATTCTGAAAAATTAGCCAAAATCGACTCCATCTGCCAACTGGCGGTCCAGGCACATGCCACCCCCGGCTGTCAGGTGCTGATTGCCAAAGACGGTAATATCTTTTACAATAAGGCCTTCGGTCATCATACCTACAAACAAACGACTCCCAACAAAACATCCGACATTTACGATTTAGCCTCCGTAACCAAAATCACAGCCACCCTACCGGCCATAATCAAACTGTACGATTCCCGGAAAATCAATTTGGCGGCTCCGTTGTCGGACTATTATCCTCCATTAAAAGAGACCGATAAAAAAGACATCACCGTACAGGAAGTACTATGCCACAATGCAGGTTTGAAAACCTTTCTGCCTTTATTTACGGATGCTATCGATCCGAAATCGCTCCCCGGACCTTTATTTACCAGCAAACGGACAGCGCACAACACCACCCGCCTGAAAGACAGGTTATATGTAAATCTCAATTATCGGTTTAAAGACAGCACGGTCTCCAATTCCCCGAAACCGGGCTATAAATACATGGAACCCGGACTTTATATGTTCCCGGCCTACCAGGACACGATCCGGTCCTGTATACTTCATTCACCGCTAAATCCTAAAAAAGAATATGCCTACAGCGATTTGGGGTTTATTCTTCTGAAATTCGCAGTGGAACATGTAACTGAAAAATCGTTAGACCAATACTGTCAGGAAGAATTTTATCGGAAATTAGGTATGCACCATACCGATTTTCTTGCTCACAAACGCCTGAATAAAAATAATCTGGTTCCTTCGTGTGTCGATAAACTTTACCGCAAAACGGAACTCAAGGGCTATGTACACGACCCTGTCGCAGCGCTGCTCGGTGGCATTGCAGGACATGCCGGTCTCTTTTCAACAGCAGAAGACCTGGCCAAAATGATGCAATTGTATCTGAACGGAGGAACCTATGGAGGAGAATATTATTTTTCACCCGAAACGATGGTCACCTTCAGCTGTAAAAACAATCTGTTTCCTAAAAACCGCAGAGGCCTGGGTTTCGACAAACCCGAACCGGATCAAACCAAGATCAATCCGGTCAGTAAGTGTCTCCCTTTGACCAGCTTCGGACATACCGGTTTCACGGGGATTATGGCCTGGTGCGATCCGGATAACAAGCTGTTATACCTATTTTTATCCAACCGGACTTATCCCGACGAATTTAACACAAAATTATCTGAAATGAATATACGGACCCAAATACAGGATATTATATATCAGGCTTTGGAAGAAAGTAAAATCAGGTACAATTAGTTTTCAAAGTATTTCAGGCCCCGTTTTTATTACAGAAAAAATTCCGAATTTAGAATCATTCTAATGTATTAAAATAGGGTAAAGTTAAAGAAAAAGGATACTTTTGCAGGATTAAAGGGTATTAAACCAGTTATTAATAAATAAAACAAATTATGAGCAATTTTTTGACCTCTTCGATCGGAAAAAAAGTCATCATGAGTTTATCGGGACTTTTTCTGATTTCGTTTCTTTGCGTCCACCTGGCGCTAAATTTATTGTTGATTTTTGATAATAGCGGGGCCTTATTCAATCAGGGAGCTCATTTTATGGCTACGAACCCGATTATCAAAATTATTGAACCCATCCTGGCTATCGGGTTTATCATTCACATCATTTGGGCTTCTGTACTGACTCTTCAGAATCAGAAAGCGCGTCCGGTGAAATATGCCCTGAGAAACCAGAGTCAAAATGCCACCTGGGCTTCCCGCAACATGTACATTCTGGGAGCAATGGTGTTGATCTTTCTGGTGATCCACCTGTATAATTTCTGGTGGAACATTAAATTCCCGTCTTTGGGAACTCCGTTGTCAGCCATTACAGTCGGAGGTGTTGAAATGGAAGATACTTACACATTGGTTTCCAGCTTATTCGAATCAAGCATTGTATACTGTTTGATTTATATTCTGGGAGCCGTTTTAGTAGGATTACATATCACTCACGGTTTCTGGTCTGCTTTCCAAACTATCGGTTTCTCAAATGATATCTGGAGAAAGCGTCTGGAATGTTTAGCTTATTTCTTTGCAATTGTATTTGCAGTAGGCTTCAGCATTATTCCACTGTATTTCATCGCAGGACTGGGAAACTAATTATTTATGATCGATGATTGATAAATTCGGTTTTATCAATCTAAAGTCTGGAATCAAAATTTAAAATTTAAATCAATTTATTATGTCAGTAATAGATGCTAAAATACCTGCCGGACCGTTGAAAGACAAATGGTCAGCTCACAAAGCTCATATTGGTGTTGTCAGCCCGGCAAACAAAAAGAAACTGGATGTTATCATTGTAGGTACCGGACTAGCCGGAGGTTCTGCAGCTGCCAGCTTAGCCGAATTAGGATACAATGTAACTGCTTTCTGTTATCAGGATTCTCCCCGTCGTGCACACTCTATCGCCGCACAGGGAGGTATCAACGCAGCCAAAAACTATCCCAACGATAACGACTCTGTATTCCGTTTGTTCTACGAAACCATCAAAGGCGGTGACTATCGTGCCCGGGAAGCCAATGTATATCGTTTGGCAGAAGTAAGCAACTCCATTATCGACCAATGCGTAGCTCAAGGTGTTCCTTTTGCCCGTGAATACGGCGGATTACTGGCCAACCGTTCTTTCGGTGGAGCTTTGGTAAGCCGTACGTTCTATGCCCGTGGCCAAACCGGACAGCAATTGTTGCTGGGATGTTACGGAGCCATGAACCGTCAGATTCAGGCCGGTAAAGTAAAAATGTACAACCGCCACGAAGTGCTGGATATCGTGATCGTCGACGGTAAAGCACGCGGAGTAATCGCCCGGGATCTCGTTACCGGAAAAATCGAGCGTTTCGGAGCCCATGCCGTAGTGTTGGCTACCGGAGGTTATGGCAATGTATTCTTCCTGTCTACCAATGCGATGGGATGTAACGGTAGTGCAGCCTGGCAAGCTTACAAACGTGGTGCTATGTTCGGGAACCCCTGCTTCGTGCAAATTCACCCGACTTGTATTCCTGTACACGGAGACCAGCAGAGTAAGCTGACCCTGATGTCCGAATCGCTACGTAACGACGGCCGGGTATGGGTACCGAAAAAAATCGAAGATGCTAAAAAATTACAGGCAGGCACTTTAAATCCGAACGATATACCCGATGAAGACCGGGATTTCTATCTGGAACGCCGTTATCCGGCATTCGGGAATCTGGTACCCCGTGACGTCGCTTCACGTGCTGCTAAAGAAAGATGCGATGCCGGATTCGGAGTCAACAATACAGGTAAAGCCGTATTCCTGGACTTTAAATATGCTATCGCACAATTAGGCCGGGATACTATTGAAAAACGATATGGTAACCTGTTCCAGATGTACGAAAAAATCACCGCTGTGGATCCTTACAACAATCCGATGATGATCTATCCGGCTATCCACTATTCTATGGGCGGACTTTGGGTAGATTACAACTTGATGACTACGATTCCCGGATTGTACGCTATCGGCGAATGTAACTTCTCGGATCACGGAGCAAACCGTTTAGGGGCCTCTGCCTTGATGCAGGGACTGGCTGACGGTTATTTCATTCTGCCGTATACCATCGGCGACTATCTGGCCAAAGAAATCCAGACTCCGAAAATCAATACCAATACCAAGGAATTCGACGAAGCTGAAAAACATGTCACCGACCGTCTGCGTCGTTTGTATGACATCAAAGGAACGAAATCTCCGGATCATTTCCATAAAGAACTGGGACACATTATGTGGGAATACATCGGTATGGCCCGTGAAGCTGCCGGTTTGAAGAAAGCCATCGAACTGATCGCCGAATTGAAAAAAGATTTCTATAAAAATCTGCGCATAACCGGTGAATTTACAGCGATGAACAACGAATTGGAAAAAGCAGCCCGTGTCGCCGACTTTATAGAACTCGCCGACCTGATGGCTCACGATGCTCTCGATCGGAATGAATCTTGCGGCGGACACTTACGGGTAGAATCGATGACCGCAGAAGGTGAAGCCAAACGGGATGACGAACATTTTAAATATGTTTCTGTATGGGAATACAAAGGTGAAGATAAAGCACCGGAACTCCATAAAGAAGAATTAGTGTTCGAAAACATCCAACTTACTCAACGTTCTTATAAATAAATAATTTACGATTTGTGATTTACGGTTCAGGCTTATACCCCGATCGTAAATCCGAAATCAAAAATAATATTGGTTATGGCAGATAAAATATTAAAAGAACTGACTCTGAAGATCTGGCGGCAAAAAGACGCTAAATCAAAAGGCGAGTTTAAAACATATAAAGTTCACAATATTTCTACCGGCACTTCATTTCTGGAAATGCTCGATATTCTCAACGAACAGCTGGTAGAACAAAACGAAGAACCGGTAGCATTCGATCATGACTGTCGTGAAGGTATTTGCGGTACTTGTAGTCTGTTCGTCGACGGCCGTGCTCACGGACCGGACGATGACGTAACTACCTGTCAATTGCACATGCGCCGTTTCGAAGACGGAGCTACTATAACGATCGAACCCTGGCGTTGCGGCGCTTTCCCGGTAATCAAAGACCTGATCGTCGACCGGAAGGCTTATGACAAGATTCTGCAGGCCGGAGGTTATGTTTCTGTCAGCACCGGTGGAGTTCCTGATGCCAATGCAATTCCAATTGCTAACGATAAAGCGGAAGAAGCTATGGACGCAGCAGCCTGTATCGGATGCGGTGCCTGTGCGGCTACCTGTAAAAACTCTTCAGCTATGCTGTTCGTGGCAGCAAAAGTTTCTCAGTTAGCTTTATTGCCACAGGGAAAAATTGAAGCTGCCCGCCGGGCTAAAGCCATGGTGGCTAAAATGGACGAACTCGGATTCGGAAACTGTACCAACACCGGCGCTTGTGAAATGGAATGTCCGAAAAGTATTTCCATCGCTCATATAGCACGCCTGAACCGCGAATTCCTGAAAGCAAAACTGAAAGGCTAATATACATTGTCTTTATTTGGAAAAAATGCTATCTTTCGGGGTAGCATTTTTTTATCGGTAAACCCAAAGCCTGATATGCAACTCTTCTATCGTGAAAAAGGTATCAATACGCATCCGCCCCTCATCATCCTTCACGGCCTATGGGGAGCTTCGGACAATTGGCTGCCCGTAGCCGATCTATTGAGCCACCGGTTCCATGTCATCCTGCCCGACCTGAGAAATCACGGCTGTTCTCCGCATTCTTCATTATTCGATTACACCATTTTGAGCCAGGATACGGAGGAATTGATCGGGCGACTGAATTTACCCCAAAGGCCTTTTCTGGCGGGACATTCCCTAGGAGGCAAGACATTGATGCATTTAGTATTGAAACGTCCGGAAATCGTCGAAAAAGCGGCAATCATAGATATCTGCCCGCAAGCCTATACTTTAGACAAGCAGACTATGCACCGAAGCCTGTCGGAATATATCCTGACTACCCCGCTTCAAAATTTCCACCGACGTCAGGAAATACATCGAGCGGTCCGGGAATATTTTTCTACAGAAGAGGAAGTTCAGATTTTACTAAAAAATATCCGAAAAACTCCTCAGGGATACGAATGGAAGGTGAATGCGAAAGCGATCCGGGAAAATCTATCTTCTCTGCTGGATTGGAATATACCCGATATCCGGTCTCCTTATCAGGCCGAAATTTTATTTATAAAAGCCGAACATTCGGACTATTTACCGGAAAAAATAACCGAAGCCACCCGATATTATTTCCCGAAGGCCCGGCAAAAAACTATTCCGGAGGCAACCCACCGGATACACGCAGACCAGCCTCTTCGGCTGGTCCACACTTTATCAGATTATTTCCTCTCTCCCTGATCGTTTCACCTGCCCTTTTATTCCCAAAGGAATCCTCTGGAAAAATAGGTGACAGCCTGCAAATTAGCAGAGCTATATTCATCATTGATCACATCCACGCCGGGTTCGAACATCAAGGCGGTCAACCGTACCCGATAACTCTCGCCTTTTATCAGTTCGCCGATCCGGTTTACCTCGCCGGAAGTAGTCGTATTGATCGTCATTCCGGTACTCGTAGCCGGTTGAATCCGGCTGACAAAATAAGGTTGGGTCAAATCCCTTTTCTTTGAAAAGATCTCTACCCGATAATAAATATCGGGGTTCTGGTATGAATTCCAGGAAACCTTCAAAGCCCCGGTTCCCAGTTCGGTAATCGCCTCCAATCCACTTTCACTCAAAGTACGCTGAGGCAGATTCTGACTATAGATGGTATCCTGTAACTTCAGTTGTGTATTTTTTCCTATCCGCAAATAGAAGCGCACTTCCCGTTTCTCTCCGCCGAAATCGACATAATCACCGCTCTGGGGTTGTCTCTCACTCCAAAAATACCCGTGATTTTCCACCGGGATAGATTTCCCGTCGGCAGGAATCAAAGCCACCTCTTTCACATTTTTATTTCCCCGCACATCGACTCCGATATACGTTTTAAACTGATTCCCGTCCGTATATTCGTTTACTAAAAAAGCGTCGGCAGTCAGTTCGCCGAGATACCCGGGATCGGTCGTATATTTCCGTTCTCCTTGCGCATTCACAATAGTCTGAATATAATCCGGTCCACTCCGCTGCACATTCCAAACTATAGAGTCCCCATCGTCCAGATCCATCGTAATCTGATTATCCCCACCTGTCCAGGTACCGATAGCATGTACCCTCCGTCCGCCGAATTCCATCATCTTTAAAACACCTCCTTTTTCAAAGCGGATCACTTCCAATAAATCGGACTGTCCCATCCCGTATTTATCCCCCAACCAGGCATTGTAATACCAATACTTTCCTGTCAATTCGGACATATTCATGATCGTATCGTCTTTTCCATCATCATCGCTACAAGCATACAATACACAAGCCCATCCGACTCCTAACAGTAATTTTCCCCATTTCATCATCTTCTTTGTTTTTAAACTAAAATAATCTTCAAATTTCAATTTCCCGTTTTAATAAATTATACCTTTGCAAGGTACAATTTTTATGCCGGAAATAATATATCAATCTATAAAATTAGTCTTATGTTATATCCTTTAAAATTTAAACCGATCCTCAAACAAACGATCTGGGGCGGAGACAAACTAGCTTACAAAAGTAACGACCCGAAAGTAAAAGAATCTATCGGCGAAAGCTGGGAAATTTCAGGAGTACAAGATAATATCTCGGTCGTATCCGAAGGGGCACTCGAAGGGAATTCCCTGCAAGAACTGACTGAAATCTATATGGGAGATCTGGTAGGAGATAAAATCTATGAAAAATTCGGTATTGAATTTCCTTTGTTAATCAAATACATCGATGCCCGGGACAATCTTTCCATCCAGGTACACCCGGACGACGCAACCGCAAAAGCCCGTCATAACGCCTATGGAAAAACAGAAATGTGGTACCTGGTAGGTGCTGACCGGGATGCCGAACTGATTATGGGTTTCAATAAAGATACCGACAAATCGGAATACCTTACTGCCCTGCACAATCATACACTGCCTGTTCTGCTGAACACCGAGAAAGTCGAAAAAGGAGACTGTTTTTTCATTCCGGCAGGTACGGTACACGCTATCTGCAAAGGCTGTTATATCGCAGAGATACAACAAACATCGGATATCACCTACCGGATTTACGATTATGACCGGCGGGATAAGAACGGTAATCCACGAGAACTGCATACCGAATTAGCTACCGATGTGATCAATTTCTGTGAACAAAAACAGCACAGCATCCATTATCATCAGCACGAAAATCATACCGAAGAACTGGTCAGCTGTAATTATTTTACGACAAATTATCTGAAATTCGACAAAGAAGTAGAAAAAGATTATATCGAGCTGGACTCTTTCGTTATTTATATGTGTCTGGAAGGTAATTTTACCCTGGTCTACGATGTCGATAAAACCGTGAAAGTAAATAAAGGAGAAACCATATTAGTCCCTGCAATCCTAAAAAACCTGTTTTTAATACCGGAAACAGAAGCTGAAATACTGGAAATTTATATCAGGTAAAATATAGGTTAGAAGGCAAAAAGCTATAGGCAAAAAAAGAATTTCTCTTAAGTGCCTATAGCTTTTTGCTTTTAGCTTTTTAATTCATTTCCATATGTTCCTGATCGGTCAATTTTTCGCAATAATGACATTTCAGGACGATCGGTGAATCCTTGACTACGGTAAACTTCGTTCTTACCTTTTCGTGATTGGTAATACATTTGGGATTCATACATTTGACAATTCCTTCAACCTTTTCCGGTACATTAACTGTCTTTTTCTCCACGACATCATAATCCCGGATGATATTGATTTTTGCAGAAGGAGCAACCAAAGCTAATTTGTTTACTTCATCATCTTCCAGAAATTTATCCCAGATTTTGATGATTGCTTTCTTTCCCAATTTACTACTCTTCAAATTAGCGCCGAAGGTCATTGCATTATCCATACCAGTGATTCCCAATACGTTGATCACATCGAATAATTTATCTGCCGGAATATGGTCGATCACTGTTCCGTTTTCTATAGCGCTTACTTGTAATTCTTTCTTTGCCATAATAAATCCTATTTATAATTTCAACATTTTGGTTTCCGATTTACGATTTTATCCTAAACCGTAAATTGCAAATCCTCCATTATTTCAATCCCAAAGCCTTGGAAATAATAGCCTGCCGTGCAAACACACCGTTACGGGCTTGTTCGAAGTAATAAGCTTTCGGATTTTCATCCACATCGACATCGATCTCATTTACACGAGGCAGCGGATGCAGGATACGCATATTCTCTTTTGCATTAGCCAACATAGCATTTCTCAGGATATACACATTTTTTACTTTTTCGTACTCCAATGGATCGGCGAATCGTTCCCGTTGTACACGGGTCATATACAGAATATCGGCTTTACCGATCACTTCGTCCAGTTCGGTATGTTCATAATAAGGGATATTCAATGCTTTTAAATGCAGTTTATAAGCTTCCGGCATCTGCAAGGATTCAGGAGCGACAAAATGGAACGTCGGATGGAAATGACTCATAGCTTGTAATAAAGAATGTACCGTCCGTCCGTATTTCAAATCCCCGACCATACAAATATCCAAATTTTCCAAAGTCCCCTGAGTTTTGTAAATAGAATAAAGATCGAGCATTGTCTGCGAAGGATGTTGGTTTGCTCCGTCTCCGGCATTTACCACAGGATGAACCGCAACTTCACTGGCATATCTAGCAGCCCCTTCTACCGGATGCCGCATCACGATCAAGTCAGCATAATTATCTACCATCTTGATCGTATCCTTCAGAGTCTCTCCCTTGGTGACACTCGAAGAAGAAGCATCTGTAAAACCGATAATACGCCCCCCCAAACGGTTGATCGCAGTCTCGAAACTCAACCGGGTACGGGTAGAAGGTTCAAAAAATAAGGAAGCCACTACTTTACCTTCCAATAAACGCTGATTCGGATTGGCTTCGAATTCAGAAGCCAGTTTCAGTACTTCCAGAATCTCTTCTTTGCTGTAATCTTCGATGGATACTAAGCTGTGTGTGTTCATATCGCTATATTTAATGTTTGTTGACTAACAGACAAAAAAAAACCAACAAGTCTAACGACAATGTTGGTTTAATAAATCTTTATCAATAAATCGGCGATTCTGTCTGAAATGCTCGACAGTATGTTTAAAAATTCCGATATACAGATGTTCTGATTTCATATCAGAGCTCAAAAGTATATAAAAATTTTATATCCGTAAAATTTTTATCGCTCAAAAATGAAAAATTCCGAAAAATAGCCGTAACCCTCAGCCCAACTGTACGATCCGATCGACAATATCGTGAGCGACTTCCTTTTTACTTTTCAGTTCATATTGCCATTGCACCTCATTCCGGTCGATGATAGTCACCTTGTTGGTATCATAACCGAAACAGGCATTGCTATCTTTCAAACTATTCAAAACGATCAGGTCGAGATTCTTTTTGTGCAGTTTCCGCAGGGCATTTCCTGTTTCATCGTCCGTTTCGAGGGCAAACCCCACCAATACCTGTCCCTTTTGTTTCCGGCGCCCCAATTCGGCCGCAATATCACAGGTCGGCTTCAATTTCAACACCAGCTCTTCTTCCCCTCTTTTTAACTTCAGGTCTGCCTTCCGGTCGGGAGTAAAATCGGCCACAGCCGCACAGGAAACGATAATATGACTGTCTTCCGCATAGTTCATCACCTGTTCGAACATCTCCGCAGCCGATTCTACATTTATCCGCCGAATCGCCGGATGTTCGGTTTGCCGGGAAACAGGTCCGGCGACCAAAACCACTTCAGCTCCCCGGGCAGCGAACTCCTCAGCCAAGGCAAACCCCATCTTACCCGAAGAGTAATTCCCGATAAAACGGACCGGATCGATCTTTTCATAAGTAGGCCCTGCCGTCAACAATACCTTTTTACCCAGCAGATCACCCTGTCGTTCAAAATAACGATGGATAGAAGCGACGATCTCTTCCGGTTCAGCCATTCTTCCCTTGCCCACCAAACCGCTTGCCAGTTCACCGGCAGCAGGCTCGATCACCCGAACCCCGTAACTTTGAAGAATGTGCAGGTTCTGTCGGGTAGCAGGATGACGATACATATCCAGGTCCATCGCCGGAGCAACCATTACCGGACATTTGGCCGACAAATAGGTCGTCAGCAACAAATTATCGGCTATACCGTGGGCCATCTTTCCCAAGGTATTCGCTGTCGCCGGAGCAATCAGGTATAAATCGGCCCAAAGCCCCATATCCACATGAGAATGCCAATCTCCGTTTTCCGGATTATAAAACTCTACCATCACCGGATGTTTGGACAATGTAGCCAAAGTCAATGGAGTAATAAATTGTTTGGCCAATTCCGTCATCACCACCTTTACTTCTGCCCCTTCTTTCACTAACAGACGCACCAGAGAAGCCGCTTTATATGCTGCTATACTACCGGTTATCCCAACGATAATATGCTTTCCTTTCAACATCGTGAAAAAACAATTATTTCTAGATTTATGAATTACGAGTTTTCTTATTAACTAAAAATGTACCAATGTATCCTCCTTATTATCGGTACATTGGTACATTTACAAAACTGTACATTAAAATCACTGTTTAGAGCGATTTTTTCTCTTCTGTTTTTTTCTCCGTTGCCGGATTTCTGAAATAGATCTGCCCATCTTCGAATTCCTGGGTAGCAATAAGCACCGGTTTTGGGATCCGCTCATAAAATTTGGAGATTTCAATCTGTTCCCGATTTTCAAAAATCTCTTCCAGATTATCGGTATAAGAAGCAAACTCCTGCAACTTACGACTCAGTTCCTCCTTCATCTCGACAGCAATCTGATTAGATCTTTTGGCAATAATGGCCACAGCCTCATAAATATTATTATCGGCTTTTGCAGCCAATACGGCAGGGTTCCGTGTAATGGTGTTATTAGGTGCTTTTACCTTTTTAAAATCTACCATAATTGATTTATGTATTAATATTTATCTAATTAATCTTCGAACTTATAATTTTCCAAATAGGCCTCGATATCCTCATACATCTTCTTTACGTCGGCAGCATATCTGCTGTTCGGATATTCATCGGCAAAGTAATAATACTCTTCCCGGGCATTGTTATATCGTTCCACTTTCTTATCTTCGACACTATTCACCGCCATCTGATATTTCGATACGAACAACATATACATAATCTCTTCCCGGTATTTGGAGCCCGGATAATCCTTCAGACAATTCTGCAAACTGATAACAGCCGCTTTGTAATGTTCACGCAGGTAATAGTTTTTCGCACTCAAATAAGCTTTGTAAGAAAGCTTATCCCGCATTTCATCCATATAGGTATTTACCTTATCTTTTCGCATACTATACGGATAACGACTCAGATAAAGCTGGAATTCCCGGATAGCTTTTTCGGTAACCTGCTGATCCAAACGTGGTTTCGGGGAAGCTTTATAATCGCAAAATCCCATCATATAAAGACATTCTTCAGCAAATGAACTTTCCGGATAAGTCTGGATGAACTGCTTGAATAAATCGGAGGCAATCTGATAATCTTTCATATTATAACTACAAAAAGCCCGGTAATAAGCAATATTCTGAGCTTTTGCCTGCCCGACAAATACAGAACGGACACCATCCAACAAATTCATTGCTCTCTGATAATCGCCCTTGTTATAATACTCGATCGCTTTTTTATAGACCAGGTTGTAATCATTGCTTTTCAGCAGGCTCTGATACTCCCCGCAAGACGTCATAAGCACAATTACCAGTAAAAATCCCCAAAATTTCTTCATAAACGGAACGCTTTTTTTGCATCATGCAAAGATAGAGGAAAAAACAAAAAGTAAAAAGTAAAAGGTAAAAACTTTTCTGAGCTTCATTACTTTCAAGTATTTTTAATATTTACTCTCCACTTTTCACTAACCCTTCATACGCATTCTTCTTCCTACTCTAAGTAATTATACGTATTATGGTACATCTTTTACCTTTTACCTTTTACCTTTTACCTTTATTTATTACTTTTGCCAAGTTAAAATACAGTATTCTACAAATTTTCAAAATATTATCGACGTGGACATTTTTGAAAGAGTAAAAAAACAAAGAGGTAATATCGGCCAGTATGCCAAAGAAGCACACGGCTATTTCGCATTTCCGAAATTGGAAGGAGAAATCGGTCCCCGGATGATGTTCCGCGGGAAAGAAGTGTTAAATTGGAGTTTGAACAACTACATCGGTCTGGCAAACGATCCGGAAGTCCGGAAAGTCGATGCAGAGGCAGCCGCTCAATGGGGGCTGGCTTACCCGATGGGAGCCCGTATGATGAGCGGTCAGACTTCCCGCCATGAATACCTGGAATCACAGTTAGCCGATTTTGTCGGTAAACCGGACGCATTCCTGTTAAATTTCGGATATCAGGGCATGATTTCTATCATCGACTCACTGACTTCACGTTTCGACTGTATCGTTTATGACGCGGAGTCCCATGCTTGTATCATGGACGGTTTGCGTCTGTCGCCGGCCAAACGTTATGTATACGTACACAACGATATGAGCAGCCTGCGCAAACAGCTCGAACATGCCACGAAATATGTAGCGACTACCGGTGGAGGTATTCTGGTGGTTACAGAAGGCGTATTCGGCATGGCAGGAGATTTAGGTAAATTAGATGAAATCACTGCTTTAAAATCTGAATTCAATTTCCGCTTGCTGGTCGACGATGCCCATGGATTCGGAACAATGGGACCGACAGGTGCCGGTACAGGTGAACATTTCGGTGTTCAGGATAAAGTGGACCTTTATTTCGGTACTTTTGCCAAAGCTATGGCAGGTTTCGGCGCTTTCGTCGCCACAGATGAAGATGTATGTATGTCTTTACGTTATACCATGCGTTCACAAATGTTCGCAAAATCCCTGACTATGCCGATGGTCGAAGGAGCGATCAAACGTCTCGAGATGCTGAAAAGCCAACCGGAAAGACGCGAAAAGTTGTGGACCATCGCTCATGCTTTACAAAACGGTCTTAAAGCAGACGGTATGAATATCGGTATCACCAACTCGATGGTTACTCCGGTATATCTTTCCGGTAGTGTTGCCGAAGGAATGCAAGTCGTATTCGACCTGCGTGAAAATTACAATATTTTCTGTTCGATCGTCGTATATCCGGTTATTCCGAAAGGACAATTGTTGCTCCGCCTGATTCCGACTTCTATGCATACACTCGAAGATGTAAAATATACCATCAAGGCATTCAAGAATGTGGCAGAAAAACTGGCTAAGGGAGAATACAACAAAGAACTTCTGATCGACGCTAGTAAGCTCTAAAAAAATCAGGGATTAAAGATTCGGATCTATTTCCTCTGTTCTTTAATCCCTGTTTTTTACACCTTGATCATTTCACCCCCAGGTAAAGCCGGGTTTATCTTCATTTTTTATATTTCAAAACCTCAGGCATCAATGCTTTTATCTGCTCTATACGATGGGCATCCGAAGGGTGTGTAGACATAAACTCCGGTGGTTTTTGTCCCGATCCTGCAGAAGCCATCCGGGTCCAGAAAGGAATCGCCTCTTCCGGATTATATCCGGCAATCGTCATAAAAATCAATCCCAAACGATCGGCTTCCAACTCATGCTTCCGCGAAAAAGGCAAGATCACACCGTAATTAGCCCCTAAACCGATAGCAGTCCCCAAGAGTGCCTGAGTCGACTCCGATTTTTCTTTTAAAGCGTATGCAGCAGCAGTACTTCCAGCTTGTATCAACATCTGCTGACTCATCCGTTCGTTTCCATGCCGGGCAATCGCATGAGCAATCTCATGTCCCATCACAACAGCCAAACCATCATCACTTTCACAAACCGGCAAAATTCCTTCATACACGACCACCTTCCCTCCGGGCATACACCAGGCATTCATTTCAGGACTCTGTACCAGATTGAATTCCCACTGGTACCCTTCGATCTGCTTTTCCAATCCCTGAGATTTCAAGTAAGCTTCTACAGCGGCAGCAATCCGCGTCCCCACTTCCTTCACGCGACGGGTATCGTCTGTACGGGTAGATAACTTATTTTCTTTTAAAAAATCTCCATACGAAGTAAGACTCATCTGCATCATTTCACTTTCGGGCAGGAGTATCACTTGCTTCCGCCCGGTCAAAGGCACTGAAGCACACTGTACGAACAAGGTCAAAATCCCGACAATAACAGTTAATCTAAAGACTCTCATCGTTTCATCTTTTTTTTAATTCTCCAGGGTATATTGAGTTTAACGTTACATAAAAAAACAGGTTACAGGTTTAAAAACACATCCTCAAACCCATAACCTGTCCTATGCCATCCCTTTCGGGGAAATATATCTAAATAATCAACATCGCATCTCCGTATGTACCGAACCGATATTTCTCTTTTACGGCCAGATCATAAGCTTTCATCACCAGATCATAACC
This sequence comes from Odoribacter sp. N54.MGS-14, assembly GCF_000980295.1. Lineage (NCBI taxonomy): Bacteria > Pseudomonadati > Bacteroidota > Bacteroidia > Bacteroidales > Odoribacteraceae > Odoribacter > Odoribacter sp. N54.MGS-14. The sequence goes on from NZ_LARL01000033.1 coordinate 20,585, forward strand.
ACCGAAAGCAGCCACCATCATCAAAAGAGTCGAATAAGGTAAATGGAAATTAGAAATAAAAGCATCCGGCACACTAAAATCATAGGGAGGGAAAATAAATTTATTTGTCCATCCATCATATTCGGTCAAACGGCCTTTAGTCGTTACACAACTTTCCAACGTCCGTACAACGGTCGTGCCTACTGCACAAATCTTATGGCGTTCGTCTTTCGCATCATTGACAATTTTCACGGTATCCCCCCCCACAATAATCTGTTCCGAATCCATTTTATGTTTTGTCAGATCTTCTACATCCACTTCCCGAAAATTCCCTAAGCCAACGTGCAAGGTGATATAAGCAAAATCGATTCCTTTGATTTCCATGCGCTTCATCAGCTCACGACTAAAATGCAAACCGGCTGTCGGGGCAGCAACAGCTCCTTCATAGCGGGCAAAGATCGTCTGATAACGTTCTTCGTCTTCCGGCTCCACTTTACGTGTAATCGTACGCGGCAGCGGAGTCTCGCCCAGGCCATACAGCAACTTCTTAAACTCATCGTATTCTCCGTCGAACAAGAAACGCAACGTCCGTCCACGAGAGGTGGTATTGTCGATGACTTCGGCAACCAAACTATCGTCTTCCCCGAAATACAATTTATTACCGATTCTGATCTTTCGTGCCGGATCCACCAAAACGTCCCAAATCCGCAGATCCCGATTCAATTCCCTCAACAAAAAGACTTCGATTTCAGCACCGGTTTTTTCCTTATTCCCATATAAACGGGCCGGAAAAACCTTGGTGTCGTTGAAAACGAATACATCCTTCTCATCAAAATAATCGATAACATCCTTAAATACCTTATGTTCGATCGTTCCTGTCTTCCGGTCGACTACCATCAAACGACATTCGTCCCGATTAGCAGAAGGGTGTTGAGCGATTAATTCCGGCGGTAATTTATATCTGAATTTTGATAATTTCATCTCTGCACTATTTAAATTAAACTCTTATCAAGTCATTTTAACATCCTGGTTTATACCAACAAAACATTGGAATATCTCCTTCTGTCTTTATGGAAATACCCCTGGCCTAATAAACGGCGCAAGTTACAACTTTGTTTGTAAAAACGCAACCAAATCCTCCATTTTATTTGCATCTTCCACCTGAAAACTTCCGATCTTTGTGCGGCGTAAACCTGCCAAGTAAGCCCCACTCTCACAGGCCTGACCGATATCGTTGGCCAAAGACCGGATATAAGTCCCTTTACTACAATTGATTCTTAACGTTAAATCAGGAAGATTAAAATCGATGATCTCCAATTCATTCACCACCACTTGACGTGCAGGCATCTCGATCTCATTCCCTTTGCGCGCCTTTTTATAAGCCCGGTCACCATCTACCCGGATAGCAGAATACGCCGGAGGGACCTGAGTAATGACTCCCCGAAACCGCTCCAGTACCCGATCTAAATAAGGGCGATCGATATGCCGATAAGGGAAATCCCCTTCCGGCAAAGTCTCTAAATCGAAAGACGGAGTCACAGCCCCGTAACATAGCGTCGCCACATATTCTTTTTCCTGAGCCATATAATCTTCAATCCGTTTCGTCCACTTTCCGGTACAAACAATCACCAAACCCGTCGCTAAAGGATCCAGAGTTCCGGCATGTCCCACTTTGATCTTCCCACAAGCAGACTTCAAACACCAACGAATTTTATTCACGACATCGAAAGAAGTCCATTTCAGAGGTTTATCTACCAGAATCAGAGCACCCGAATGAAAATCACCTTCTTCATTAAACAATATCTTACACACAATTTTTATATTTTCGAACCAAACCGAACAAGCGTAAAAATCATTCTATCACAAGCCCGTTTTCACTGCTCTCAATGAACAAACAAAATGATAATGCCTACTACAAAACAATATACGGCAAACCAGATCAACTTTCCTTTCTTCACCAGATTCAGCATCCAGCTACAAGCTATATATCCGGAAATAAAAGCAGCCAGGAAACCGACAACCAGCGCCAACATCGAAATACCACTCTCTGCAGGTGCAAAACCACCTTTCATCATGTCCAGAAAAGCCTCTCCCAAGATAGGTACCAACACCATCAAAAAAGAAAATCTCGCTACATTTTCTTTATTATTCCCCAGCAGAATCCCCGTAGCGATGGTGGAACCGGAACGGGACAAACCAGGCAATACGGCACAAGCCTGAGCCACTCCGATGATAAAAGCATCCCGAAAAGATATATCCGTCTTTAAACGGGGACGAGCGTAGTAAGCAAAGGCCAACAAACAGGCAGTAATTAAAAGAGCAACTCCCACGACCAATAATCCGGAACCGAAGAGAGCTTCCACATAATCTTTAAAGAAAACACCCACAATAGCCACAGGAATCATAGATAATGCGATTTTGGCAATATAAATGGTTTCCGGATTCCAGGAAAACCGAAAAAGACCTTTCAAAAGATCCCAAATCTCATTCCGCAACACCACAATCGTACTACAAACGGTCGCCGCATGAACGGCCACTGCAAAAGTCAGATTTTCTTCTCCCTGTATGCCGAAAAGCGTACTGAAAATCTGAAGATGCCCGGAGCTACTAACGGGCAAAAATTCTGTCAATCCCTGAATCAATCCAAGGACCAATGCTTCTAACCAAGTCATCATTTCTTATCCAACAATTTTATACCTAATCTTTCGTCCCTTCTTCCATTTCCTTTTTAGGCTTCCGCATAATCGCCCAAAAAACAAATCCAAAACCGATCAACACCACAATCGGAGCCAGCGTGATCCGACGGAAACTAAAAATATCATAATTAAACTCAGCCGGATTATCGGAACCTCCCCCCATCATCAAAATAAATCCCAGAATGATGATCCCGAAACCGATCAAAATCATCTTATAACTACTCACAGGAATCGGGAAATCGATCTTTTTTCCGGAAGTAGTATTTTTCAAATTATTCTTCACCATATTTTTAGTTTTGTTTTAATTGTACAAATCGTTCATGTCTTTATTCAGATATCTGGCAACCGACATCCAGGAAGAAACCAAAGAAAGCAATATACCGCAAACCATAACAAAAGCAACCATGATAATGATCAATTCTTTATTCATCAGATTGACTACACTCCCCACTTCTTTTTGCAAAAAGAATATGGCAGCCAAAAGAATCAGATTAGCGATCATACTCCCAAAGAAACCGAACCAAACACTATTTTGAATAAAAGGCTTACAAATAAAGAAAGGTTTTGCCCCGACAAGCTGCATCGTTTTAATCAGAAAACGCTGCGAATATACGGACAAATGGATGGTATTCCGGATCAAGGTAAAAGAAATCAGCATCAGTGCAGCCCCTGCTATCAACAGGATCAGACTGATACGCCGAACATTTTCATTGATCATATGCACCAAAGACTTCTGATAAGACACCTCCTGCACCAATTCGTTTTTTAATAAGCTCTTCTCGATAACAGTCAAGGAATCGTTATTGGCGTAAACGGGATTCAGCTTGATTTCTACCGAAGGCAAAAGCGGGTTATACCCCAATACGCCCTCGAAATCTTCCCCCAACTCCTCTTTAAATTCACGGGCAGCCTCCACTTTACTAATAAATACCGAAGACGAGACAAAAGGCTTTGTGTCCAGAATCTTTTGCATCTTTTTGATCTCGGCTTCATTTACATTATCCTTGACAATAATAGAAAAACCGATATTTTGTTTTACATGATCAGAAACCAATTTTGCATTCAGCAAAATGAACACTAAAATACCAACGACAACCAAAACCAGTGATATACTGAGTGTTGACACAAAATAGGAGCCTGCAATTCTCTTTTTTCTCTGACCAGTCATCTATCATTTGCATTTAAAAACACGACAAATATAGCAATTATATCCAATTATTTTTTACAAAATGTTTGTACAAACTAAAAAACGCCTTATATTTGCACTCGCAAAACAAAAAAAGTTCTTTAAACAGATGCGAAAATAGCTCAGTTGGTAGAGCACGACCTTGCCAAGGTCGGGGTCGCGGGTTCGAGTCCCGTTTTTCGCTCTCTCGCAAGAGGATGCTCGAGTGGTGGAATCGGTAGACACGCAGGACTTAAAATCCTGTGGCCATTGCGGCCGTGCGGGTTCAATTCCCGCCTCGAGTACAATTAATAATCAAAGAGTTAGATCAGATCTAACTCTTTTTTATTACTATTTTATTTGTTTCAAAAAGTGATCCAAAACACATTATCCCTTCTATTCTTATTTCACAATAACAATTCCCCCTCCCGACAGAATCGTCAAGGAAAGTTCTTTATTTTTACTCAAAGTCACTTCCCGGGTATAAACATTACGTTTCAGGTCGTCATTATAAAGGGTCACCCGATTGCCTTTGGCAAACATCGGAAGTTGTATTTTCAGCTTCAACGGTTCTTTTTGGGCATTCACCCCGGCGACATACCATTTATCCCCATGTCTGCGAGCCAGAATACAATATTTCCCCGGATAACCGTCGATAAATACAGTCTCATCCCAGGTAACAGGTACTTGTTTCAGAAACTCCAGGCAAATTTGGGAAGCATCGGTCAGATTATTAGGGGCTAAAGCAAAATTCTGTATCGGATTCTGAAACAAGACGGTAGTAGCCAACTGGAAAGCATCTGTTGTCCGGCGGATATTACCTCCATCGTTGGTACGATTCAAGCGTTTATTGAGGAAACAGCCTCCGAATTCCATACAACCGACACTATTCCGGATAAACGGATGCAGACAGGCATTGAAAGCCTCCTCATCACAAAAATGCTGCTGGAAAATCAGGTTCTCGGAAGCCAGTACCGCCTCACTTCCCACATAATTGGGATACATTCGTTCCCACCCCCTGGGCAAGGTGCAACCGTGAAAAATAACCATCAATCCACAATCATCCGCATCGCTCAGAATAGCTTCGTACAACCTCATAGTCTCCTGCTTATCCCCTCCGAAAAAGTCTACTTTAATTCCCTTCACTCCCAGACTTTCGAGCCACCTCATTTCCCGCTTACGGACAATCGGATTGTCCATACAATTCACAGGACTTTGAACAATATCGTTCCAATATCCGCTGGAACTATACCATAAAAATATATCTACCCCCTTCCTATGGGCATAATCCGCCAAAGACTTCATCTTTTCCCGGCCGATCGTCCGATCCCACCAGTTATCTATCAATACATATTCATATCCCATTGCAGCTGCCAAATCGATGTACCTCACCTGATCCTCATAATTGATACTTCCATCCTGCCACAAAATCCAGCTCCAGGTTCCACGCCCGAAACGATAATCGTGAACCGTTTCGTAAAGTGGCTCCACGACGTCCCAAATGACCGTCGTTTCCACAATAGGCTTCAGATTATCCCCTACAGTAATGGTACGCCAGGGAGTTGTACCGGGCAAAGCCAATCCCGGGGCTACCGTTCCATTCCCATTATTCTCTTCGGGCATCGGAAAATCAAGGATATATAATCCACCTTCTCCGGCATCACTCAAACGAGAACCACAATAGCGGCTGTCCACACCCGTCTCACTGATCAAAGCCCAACCATCACAACCAATACGAAAAAGGCAAGGAAAAGTATAACCATGTCCATATCGAGAAGGTTCGTTCATCGGAACATCCACCCTATACTCCTCCTCATAACTGGGTTTTGTACGCATCCATCCGATCATGGCATCACTTTGCGGACACAGAAAAGTAGTCGTATATGCCGGAAAATCAAAACCCGTCGCTTCTCTTTCCACCACACAACTTCCTGCCTCCTTTCGGGGAATTACATATCGGAAAGCGATATCGTTATTACTCACCCGGAAAACGACATCTATCTCCTGCTTATCAGCATTCGCAAAAGTACAAATCAACTCATTCGCCTGATAGTGTATCTCTGATTTCTTGATCTTGTTCTGAGTATATGTTTTATCGATCCGACTTGTCTTTTGCCCAATCCAATTCATATTCCGGCTAAAATCCCCGATATCGGTCACCACCCCCAAAGGGGAATCTTCCAGAATTGTCTTTTCTTTGTAAGTGACAGAATAAACCGGTTTTCCCTGCTTCAAGGCCACATTCACTTTCAGATGAGAGTCAGGTCCAATTACCTCAGTCTGCTGAGCCCATACCGGAACGGCAATCCACACCAGCAAGCAGTATTTCAGATATTTTTTCATGTCTTTAAAATAATTTACATGCAGGACAAAGATAATATCTCCGCTATACAAAACAAGGATTAATCCTTATAAATTAACGTAACAGTATTCTATACACTTTAATTTTCCGGTATATTGATCATTTTGTCATTACTTAGAACTGTCAAAATGGCAAATATCGGATATGGCATAAATTTTGTAATTAACAAATAAAAAGCATAATGAATTATCAATATTAAATATAAAAAACAATGATTTCTGAAAAACTACAAAATGCGATCAATGAGCAGATTACTGCTGAAATGTGGTCTTCCAACCTGTATTTGTCCATGTCTTTCTATTTCGCTTGCGAAGGTTTTGACGGCTTTGCCCATTGGATGAAAAAACAATCTCAGGAAGAACTGGAGCATGCCTATACCATGGCTGATTACGTTACAAAGCGGGGAGGAAAAGCCAAAGTAGATAAAATAGACGTTGTTCCTCAAGGGTGGGGTAGTCCTTTGGAAGTATTCCAACATGTCTATGAACATGAATGCAAGGTTTCAAAAATGATCGACAATCTGGTTTCTATCGCTTCTGCAGAAAAAGACAATGCAACCCAAGACTTTCTGTGGGGATTCGTACGCGAACAAGTTGAAGAAGAAGCAACAGCACAAGGAATTGTCGACAAATTGAAAAAAGCCGGTGATACAGGTCTTTTGTTCATCGATGCCCAACTGGCTAAGCGATAAAGACCTCAGCATAAAAAACTGCCTGAATGATGAAGTGCGCCCTAAAAGTCGAACAAGAATTTTTAAGGCGCACTTTAAAGTATCAGACAGCTTCGTCTTCCTTATACACATCGGTTACTTCATCTTTTCAGATACTCGTATCAACTATATGGGAATATAAAACAGAAGATTATTCGTAAACTTTACTTTTTACAATCACATTTACAGATGATGACCGGAGCCTCGGGGAAATCGACGGGAATCCAGGTGGCATTATTGAGGTAATTGGTTATAGTCGTCATACCGACCAGCATGACCAAATCAACCAGACAAGCATCCGTATATCCGGCTTGATAGAAACGGCCGATCATCTCAGGGCCTACCTTGCCCCGATTCGTAACCAGCTCACAAGTAAAATCCACTAAGGTATCCAACTTTTCATCCCAAGTGACATTTCCTTTACGGATCGCTTCGATTTGCTTATCGCTCAAACCGGCCTCTTTAGCCAAAGCCGTATGCGCTGCCAAACAATAAGGATTCTGATTTACCTGACTAGTCACCAAATGAATCGCTTCCGTCTGAATTCGGTCAAATACCGTAGAAACATCCATAAAATCCATAAATCGTTTCAAGGCAGTTTCGGAACGGGTCATGAAGGCATACACATTCGGAACAAAACCCATCGACTGCTTTAATGCAAATAGCAATTTACGATCATGTTCCAATACTTCTTCCATCCGGGGTACTTTAAAATCTCTTCTCATCAGTTATATTTTTGGGGATTATACGAAAATTGAAAAATAAAGTTGAATTTTTACCGCAATATGGAAACTTTTAAAATTGCTTTACGTTTATTTCACAGATAAAACATACCATAAATTGGGAGAAAAGGAAAAAAGAACGGTACCCGCAGGTATCCACAAACTTAATGTACGTTAAACGACAAAGGAATATGCTAAACTAACCCAACCAATAGTATCGTACAGATACATACGAAAGGAACCGGAATAATTTCCGGTTTCTTTTTTTCCTGCTTCAGAAATATTTTCTTTAAATTACTTACCTTTGTATTCAATACATTATACTGCAACCATGAAAAATAAAAACATACTGATTCTGATTATTTCCTTCATCATTTTGCTCGTTGCCTGCTCGGCTCTGTCTATGAGTGCGGTAGCCAGTAATTACCGTTACACCTGGGTAGCCATGAACCCTTGGAATGGAGTCGAAGGTATTGCCTTTACCGTGGGTTATTTTTTGCATACCGGCAAAACCGTCAGTATGCTGATTACAATCGGCTTACTCCTCGTAATCTGGTGGCGGCTCTACGCTCTTATTCACCGGACCTTCATCAGATAATCTTCATCAGGAAGTCAATACATCACTCATGCACATTGATAAATTCATTTGTTTTGTGTAAGTTTGCAACTTCTAAAAACGACAGAGATCGGGTCATTTGATCATCCGGTAATTTCGTGATTCAGTAATTTAGCAACTCATCTATTATGAGAAAAGACGAAAGATATAACAAACGTGGTGTGTCAGCTTCCAAGGAAGACGTCCACAATGCGATAAAAAACATCGACAAAGGAGTATTCCCCCGGGCTTTTTGCAAAATCGTACCGGATTATCTGGGAGGAGATGAAGCTTATTGCAACATCATGCATGCAGACGGAGCAGGAACAAAGTCTTCGTTAGCCTATATGTATTGGAAAGAGACCGGAGATCTCTCCGTTTGGAAAGGAATTGCCCAGGATGCACTGATTATGAACATAGACGACCTTTTATGTGTCGGTGCAGTAGACAATATTCTGTTATCTTCCACGATCGGCCGGAATAAAAACCTGATCCCGGGAGAAGTCATTGCTGCCATTATCAATGGAACAGAAGAATTACTGGAAGAATACCGGAAACTAGGTGTAAGCATCTATTCTACAGGTGGGGAGACAGCCGATGTCGGTGATCTGGTACGCACGATCATTGTAGATTCAACAGTTACTTGCCGGATGAAACGGAAAGATGTCATCGACAACGCCAACATTCGCCCGGGAGATGTCATTATAGGCCTTTCTTCGTACGGACAGGCTACTTATGAAACCGAATATAATGGCGGAATGGGTTCTAATGGCTTGACTTCGGCCCGTCATGATGTATTTGCAAAATATCTGGCTCAAAAATACCCCGAAAGTTATGACAATAATGTACCGGAAGAATTAGTATATGCAGGGAAATGCCTATTGACGGACTGTGTCGAGGGAGTAGGTATGAATGCAGGAAAATTGGTTTTATCTCCGACCCGTACTTACGCTCCGGTAATAAAACAAATTCTGGACAAATACCGTTACCAGATTCATGGGATGATTCACTGTTCAGGAGGAGCCCAGACTAAAGTGATGAATTTTGTCGAGAATATGCATATTGTAAAAGACAATCTTTTCCCCGTACCTCCTTTATTCCGGTTAATCCAGGAACAATCGGGTACGCCTTGGGAGGAAATGTACAAAGTGTTCAACATGGGTCATCGTATGGAAGTTTATGTCGACGAGGAATTGGCAGAAGAAATTATCGCTATCTCAAAGAGTTTCAATATCGATGCCCAAATCGTCGGTCGTTGCTACGACAATGACGAAGGCGAAGGAAATAAGCTTACCATACTCAGCGAATTCGGGAAATTCATATACTGAACGGTAGGTTTGATTCGTAAATTTTATATATAAAACGAAAGGATGCCCGTAATAGAGCATCCTTTTATCATTCCTTCAAATCTTCCCGCATTTGCAGCAAAGTATCCATTAATAACGGAATATTCTCCTTTACTGTATTAAAAATAACATCTGCATCCACTTCAAAATAGTGATGTACAATTATATCACGCATTCCCATCACTTCACGCCATGGTATTTGTGGGTAATAAATGAGCAAATTGCCTGCTGTTAATTTATCCAGATTCTTTATACTTTCACCAGTAGCAATCAATTTCATACAAACTCCATCCAGTAATAAAGTTCCTGTAGCAGAATCCAGAAAATCATTAGTACAATGAATATTTTCAGTTCGTTGCTGAATGACTTCCAGAGATTCTATCACTTTGTCAAGCAAATGCAAAACTTTTACATCATACATAAATAGCTTCCTCTTGAATGGTTTGCTTTAATACCTCATCCATTTTTTCACGCACACGAACCAAATCTACCGGACGTCCCAATAAAGCTTCTAATTCATATTTGATACGAACTAATGTAAACAACGTAGGCGCCTCTCCTTCATAGCAAATATCAATGTCACTATTTTCAGTCTGTTCACCCCTGGCAACACTCCCAAATATCCCCATGCGTTTAATGTGATAAACAGAAGCATGGGTTTGCATGTAGACTGCCAGTAGTTGTATATATTCATTGATAGATTTCATAAAATATCATCTGGTTCATATTCACAAATATAAGAATTATCTGACAGTTAGACAATATGTTTATTCAGCCTGTTTTTCTTTTTTATAAAACTACAAAATCGTCTACTCTGTCAATTCGGGAAATTTATATACTGAACGGTAGGTTTGATTCGTAAATTTTATATATAAAACGAAAGGATGCCCTGCAAAGAGCATCCTTTTTATTGTTCTAATCAATTATATAGAGCTATTAGCTTCTTCACTATATGATAAAAGAACTTTTCTGACTTTGTAATGATCCAGGCCGGCTCAGGGTGACAAAGTAAACCGGCCGGAAAGGCAAACGATCTTACAGAAAAACTTACATGAATACATTCTTACCTTTTCGAGACAATTTGGTAGAAAATATAACCGAACTTCGTCATTGCATCAAAAACAAGCAACTACCCTTTCCATGCATTTATAGATTCCAGCAAATTTTTATATCCATTCTTTGCTCTGTCATCCGCAGTATCCACACATTGCCGGACGTATGTCACCATCTGCTTTTTCACCTCATCCGGTGCATTTACAGCAAAATATCGCAATAACACATCCAGATTCAAACGTAATTTTGCATCAGGTAAACGAACCACCTCCTCGGTATAACACTTCATCAAAGCTTTCCAGTTCCGGTCCAGATAACAGGTAGTCAGCCGATCCAGATAAACCAAAGAATAATCAGCCCTGAAACCGGTATTTCTCACGGATTCGCAAACTTTCATAAAATCTTTCTCCTGCATTCTACCCGCCAGATAATCTATATAAAGGGGGAAAATCAGCCGTTCCGTTTTATTTTCCAATCCCTGAGTGTCAATGTTCACAAAATCTTTCCAATTATCCAAAATAAATCGGAAAACAGGATGCTCAACCCGATCGGCAAAATGCTCAGATAATTTCCAGACTTCCGGATACAGTTCTTTTTTCCCTTTCACCTCCCTCAAATAACTTTCGACATCAGTATTAAATGTATTCAGTTCCCCCGCCTCAGAAAGAATGATTATATAATCTGCCTGTTTTTTCAATGGACACGCACTCAAGCTTCCGTATTGTTTCATATCTGTATAAGAGACCTCAGGATCAAGGGCATAACGGGCGATCCGAACAAAAC
>NZ_LARL01000034.1:0-31991 GCF_000980295.1 Odoribacter sp. N54.MGS-14
CGGGGCCGGCCTGTCAGTGCCTCTCCACGACTTTTCTGTATCAGCCCGGTATTCTGAAAATCCGGAGAAAAGAAATCGATATCGGTGGTCTCCCCATTTTGCTTCATCACATACCATCCCCTGAAATATTTCGATTCTATTATTAATTCTGACTCGATATAATTCGCGATACCGTTCTGTTTATCGCGATATTCAAAAACAAGCCGGTAAATTCCCGGATCGGCAGAAACAATCCAATCTAAATCTTTTTCCTGCGAAAGGGTATCGATTTTCTTATCCCCGGTTGTCTGATAAGTCATCCATACATAATCATAAGTCCGCCCTTTATCTTCCGACTGGATTACAGTAGGAATAGATAAACGGCTCAACAAATCACACCGGTAAACGGGTTTTATTCCGGTTACTTCGGTCCGATTCAGTTCGTGATAATCATAATTGCCTTTATCGTCATAGCATGACCAGCACAGTACAGGCAAGAATGCCAATAAAAATAGATATATCGTTCTCATAGTTCATTCATTATTAAGGGAAAACAACTTCTTTACCATTCTCATCTTTCAAAGGAGGATCGTTTTTCGGATCTGCATTGTATTCGGCTAATGCCTTTTTTATTTTAGCCAGATAATAATCTCTCAGCGAATACGTATCATAATTATCTATAATATAAACCAAAAAATCATTATCCCACTTTTGTCCGGTAATATCGATCATAAAACGATGTTTTACCTCCGACCAATTCCCCAAATAAAGTTTATAGTAGTAGCTATTGTCTTTCCAACGGGTAGGACGTTCCAATTTATCCGAGATTGTGATGTTTTTCACCAGTTTGTTCACTTCTCCGGTCTGGAAGTCATCAGACGGTAATAACCGCAATACCAATTTCCGGGCATTTTTCCGCAAACCGGTATCTTCCCGTTTTATAATCACATTCAACTTCAACACATTCTGATTCGCCGGCAGAATCAACTCGTTTTTTTCGCCTAAAGATTCGTAATGTACGCCCGCTACTGCCGGAAATTCCATATCCACATAAGTGGAATCAACCACCTTTTCGGGTTCTTCCTCATCGTACGTATATTTCCATTCTTTGGTCACTTGTTCGAACCTGATGACACGGGGATAATCCGTCACTTCCCCGACTGAGATCAGCTCGATTTGCAGGGTATCTTTTTGTATGCTTTCGGGATAATAAGCAAAAGTATATACTTCTTCGGTTTTTGTCTTAAATTGTATCCGGTCTGTTCCTTCGAAGGACATATATTCTTCCGAACAACTACAAATCATCGAACAAGCCATCCCTATTCCAACTAAATATTTCAATTTCATACGTTCAAATTTTTAATTATTCAAACTTAATTTCACTTTTCGGCAAAGGCAATACATAAACCGCTTTGCTTCCTTCTGTGTCAGTCCAAAGGATTGTTTTATCGCCCCTGCGTTTGGCTTGGAAAAACTGCTGTCCTTCTCCATAAAATTCTTTCTGATATTCTTTGGCCACAAAAGCGTTTTTCAGATCGACAGTAGAAACATTTACGACAGAGATGTTCCGGGCTGCAACCAACTCATCAACTAAAGGTTTATACTCTGTTTCCAGATCGGAACATTCGATCGCAATCAGATACATTTCATACAAACGAATCAAAGGAACTTCCTGTAAACCGGCATCAGGCATCCCTTCTTGTTTATATTTCTCCAGAATATAACGGGTTCCCGACTTTTCAGTAATCTCATTCCATAAATAAGTCACCCGGTAATCGGTAACATCCGATTCGAAAATATCGGTTTTCACCTTGTCTTGATCCTGTTCTACTCCACCGGCGTTTAAAAAATAATTAGAAACAATATCGTTCAGATTATAGACATGTAAAGAAAAAAGATGCTCCGGGGAAGCAATATTGTCTTTTGCAGCAAAATCTGTCCCCTGATTCAATCTGAAATCTTTGTTAGCAATAACCCGGCCGGCATACTCCGCTGCTTGTTTTTTATCCTGAATCCACAGATAAAACCGGGCTTTCAATGCCAACACCGCCCAATAATTCAAGCGGTTTTGCCGATAATTGAAAAATTCATCACCCATCCCTTTTTCTTCCACTTCTTTCAACAGAGCTTCGGCATCATTCAAATCCTTTTCCAGATAGCCCACATACTCTTCCCAGGTATTTACCTCGTGATAATTTTTAGATACCGTACGTACATAAGACAGGATCCTGTCTTTTGTCTGTTCACCCGGTATCGGGCCGAACAGCCGCAAAATATCCAGATGGCAGAAAGCCCTCATCGCCAATGCCTCTCCCTTGATCAGATCATGCATATCCGAAGTCAAAATCCCATTATCCACATAACCGAGCAGATTATTGATATTGACGATCGTATTGTAAAATTTCCCGTAGATATCTTCGATCAATCTTTCGACTTCGGCATTTTTATAATCATAAGCGGCGGTATACCCATCGATTGCCTGCGGATCTGTCTTCCAATGCTGAGCCAGATTCTCACAAAACTCCATGGTCAACGTTTTCCCATACAGTTTACCGTCTTTCAACATAATATAATTACCGATCAAAGCATTCTTAAAGCCATTTTCATCCGAAAACATCTCTTTTTGCTCAACTTTATCTTTCGGATTGACGCTCAACCAATCGCTACATCCGGTCCCTAACAGGAGGCAGCCTATCATTATATAATAAATCGTCTTTTTCATGTTGCTGAAATTTTAAAAGGTTGCTGAAAGAGAGAAAGTAAATCTCCGGGAAAAAGGATAGGCGATACCTCTTTCCTGCTTGATGCTCGATACGCGGAATAAATTATCCGTATTAAAAGAGAGAGACAAATATTGGGTTCCCAGGTGTTTTTTCACCCAAGGCTGTAAGAAATCATATTTTATCTGTATGCTCTGACATTCGAGGGTATTCTCTTTTTGCACGAAACGGGATGACATCTGGGTTTCCTGCGTATTCTTGATATCTTTAAAGAAAGCATGATCCCCCGGATTTACCCAACGGTCTTTATACACCCTCCGGTCTACATTGTATCTGGTATCCGCATTTTCTACCCGATTCACCAAAGTTGAATTATATTGAGATCCCCCCAAGCGATAACCGAAAGACAGGTTCACACTCAAATCGCGGAAAGTAAACATGGTATTGATGTTCCCTCTGAATTTAGGATCAGTTACTCCACAAGCCACTTTATCACGGGCATCCCAATTGAATGTGACATTGCCAAAGCGATCGATAAACAATTCCTGTCCGGTGCTGGGATCGATCCCCAGAGAAGGAACGACATAGATGGTCCGCAAAGCCTCTCCTTCCCGATACATGAAATTCGGGTTAGATCCGCCTTGTAATTCCAATTCCTCGTTGGCCACTTTCAATGCCTCGGAGATTTTGACTATCTCGTTCTTTTCATGAATAAAACTGGCAGATACCGACCAAATGATATTCTTTTCCGTATTCCGGATGGGATATCCTGACAAAGCAACTTCAACTCCCTTATTCTTCACTTTACCGACATTATCCGTATAACTAGGGAAACCATTCGTCAAGGGAAGGTACATTTCAGACAACAAATTATTAGTCTGATTTGTATATACATCGGCTGTCACTTTCAAGCGGTTATGGAATGCTCCGACTTCCAATCCGAAGTTCCATTTGTCGGTCTTCTGCCATTCCAAGTCCTCATTGGCCAGACCTTGCAGGTGGCTTCCAAACCAATACCGGTACCGATCGTCGGTATAATATTCATAAGTAGCAAGGGCCTGATAAGCATCGAAATTCACCGATCCGGTCACTGCATAAGAGCCGCGTAATTTCAGACGATCCAGCCACAATACATTTTCCATAAACTTTTCTTTATGGATGTTCCAACCGATACCGAAAGAATAAAAGGGAGCGAAACGTTTCGAACTACCGAACTGGGAGGCCCCGTCCATACGATAAGCCACGTCGGCGAAATAACGATTGTCATAGATGTAGTTCACATTCCCCGTCACACCGATGCGCCGGTTGAGCGATTCGGATCCGGTAGGTTTTCCATCTTTCTGATACTGAAGAGCCATCGACAAAAATTTAATATTGGATTGGGGAAAACCCTCTACCTGAAAAGTATAAGAATGCGATTTTTCCTGAGCAACATTGTAATCCAAACCGACATAGAGCTCGTGTTTTTCTTTAAAGTTACGGGAATAGCTTAAAGTCAGACTCCAATCATAACTAAAGCTTTTCCCTGAAGAATAGATATATTCTCCTTTACGGAAAATCTGTTCATCCGAATAATCCTTAAATTTGGTATGGTCGGCAGGTTTAAAATTATCATAATCATTCACCTGTTTCGATAATCCGATGCGTGAACGTAAAGTCAGGCTTTCCCAAGGTTTCCATTCTACATCGAAATTATTGGTAATAGTCGTATAGGTTTTTTTATCGACCAAATCGAGCGTAGCATTGTAAAGCGGATTTTCAGGGGCTGTAGTCCAAAAATCTCCTTTTTGTTCGAGTTCTTTCAACACTTTACCGTCTTCTCCGCGTTCCCGCCAGTAAGGGTTGAGTTTCACATACTGATCGAAAGATCCGTAAGGTGATTCATTCGATTCACTCAATCCGACTTCGAGGTTATTGCGGAACAATAATTTTCCTTGCTGGTACATCAGATTAATATTTCCATTAAAGGTTTTCCGGTCGGACCCTTTCATCACCCCCAGGATATCGTTATATTGAACAGAAGCAGAATAACGGAAGCCGTCATTCCCACCTCCTTCCAAACGCAGGTTGTGCTTGTGACCGACACCCGTACGCAAAGGCTTCGACAACCAATAGGTATCGACTCCCCGTTCTATTTCCTGTTTGATTCTGGCCTGCCTTTTCCTCAACGCCATTTCTATATGGGCCCATTCGTCTTTATACAAACCGGCATTCTCTTCCAACTGAAGTTTTTCGGCAGCATTCAATACATCGTAATCGCTCAGATCAGGCACCTCGATATTCACACTTCCCCGATAAGACAACCTCAATTTTCCAGCCTCGGGTTGTTTAGTCTCGATGACAATCACTCCATTAGCTCCCCGGGATCCATAAATCGCGGTAGCCGAACCGTCTTTCAACAAAGTCACAGAACTAATATCCTCGTCGTTTAAATCCAGCATCCGGGTGAGACTGATCTCAAAACCATCCAGGATTATCAAGGGAGTATTCAAATCTACTTTCGTTTCATTTTTCAGGTCCTCTACCGTCGGTAAACTGGAAGTTCCCCGGATCTGTACTTCCGGTAAATGGTTCGGATCTGCCCCATAGACATTGTTTTCGATAATATTGAAGGTCGGATCGATATTTTTCAACGTAGATAATAAATTACGTCCCCGAAAAGATTTCAGTTCTTTCTCCGTAATTGTCGATACCGAACCGGTAAAACTCTCCTGAGATTTCTTAAAAATACCGGTTACCACAACTTCATCCATTTCGGCCACTTCCTCCTCTAATTTTATTTTCAATTCACTTTGGCCATTATACCGAACTTCCAAGGGTTTCATCCCGACAAAAGAAAAAGCCAATACAACCTCTTTGGTATCGGGTAATTCGAAACGGAATTTACCGTTCACATCGGTAGAGACTCCGAGCTGAGTTCCTTTGATCCGTACGGTTACCCCAGGCAAGGGTGTACCCCGGACATCCGTTACCTGTCCCTGAATAACCTGTACCTGTTTCGTCTGGGTAACCTCATTGAGTTTACGGATAATAATGGTCTTATCCGTAATATCGTACACCAGCTTCGTCCCTTGTAAACAGTTTTTCAATACCTCCTCGATCGTTGCATCCTTCATTTGTACATTCCGTTGAGTGATCCCTACCAAATCGGCATCACTATACACAAAACTAAAGTCAGAATGACGGCGGATTTCCTGAATCACTTCTTTGAGGGTTACATTTTGTAAATTCAGGTCCAAACGCAACTGTTGTGCATAGACATTTGCTTTTATCTGCAAGGTCAATAGCAGTAAAAAAATAAAGCTCGCTTTCATCACTAAAAAATGAATGATTTTTCTACACCCCGGACTAGGGTATAAAGACTTTTTTTTCATAATTTTGTATTTAAAGTTCAACAAACGCTCATTATCTGTTAGCAGCAGAAATGAACATGAATTTCAGGGCAGTGTTAGCAGCACTGCCTTTGTATTATTTGACAATCACTGTATTTTTATTTATTTCGAATTGTATTTTTCCTGTACTCTGCATTAGTTCCAGCACCTGAGCAAATTTCTCATGCTTCCGGATATTCAAAGAAAAAGGTATTTCTTTTGCTGCGGAAGTGGCATAAAACACCTCGAATGAATACCAACGCCCCAAGTCTTTCAAAATCCGCTCTAATGAACAATTATCGAACACCAATCGTCCGTCTTTCCAACCCACAAACAACTCAGTATCCACAGCAGCCACTTTCACGGCCTCTGTTTGTTTATCGAACACAGCTTGCTCCGAAGGTTTCAACTCATACACCTGTTTCCCGGCCGACACATTTACCCGGCCCGAGACCAGGGTCGTACGAATTTCTCTTTCATCGGCATAAGCCCTGATACCGAAAGTAGTGCCCAACACGTTGACCTGCATACCGCCGATATCGACGACAAACGGTTTCTCCGGATTTCGTTTTACCTCGAAATAAGCTTCTCCTTCCAATTTCACTTTGCGCAGATCGCCCGAAAAAAGTACAGGATATTTCAAGCTGGATTCGGCATTCAAAAACACCTTCGAGCCATCGGCTAAAACCAAAGTATACTCTCCTCCCCGGGGCACTTTTAAGGTATGATATTCTTCCCCTCCCTTTACTCCCTCTTCACAATATTTCAAAGAATCGGACCTCACCTCCCAATGTCCCCCCTGTATTTGTCCCCGGACAGCTGTTTCCCCCAAATCGATACTCGTTCCGTCGGCCAACTCGAGCACGGCATAGGATTTCCCAGGAATAAAAGGTACTGAAACAAGCGTTTTTTCTTGAGGAGTACGACTCAATTTTATAAAATAACCACTGGCAATCAATAAAGGGAGAAAGATGGCTGCGGCATAACGATACCAGCGGATCGTTCTCTTGCCTCTGTCCCGACCGACCGTTCTTTGCCGGATGATCTCCCATTCGGATTGGGTATCGGATTCATTTTTCACAAAACGACCTATACTCCGTTGCCAATGGGCAGAGGATAACAAACGCCGAAAAAGAAGTTCATGTGCTTCAGATGCAGCACGCCATCGCTCGAGCTCCCGGCTTTCTTCTTCATTCAATCGATCCCGGAGATAACGGAATATCAATCGGCTCAGGTGTCGTTGTGTTTTAATATTCATCACTTCAATCGCAGGTTGTTTCTATTATAACACGCAATCCCTGCTTTGGTGTAATATAAAAAGTCATTTTTTTTAATTTTAACTAAAAAATAGAAGTTGCAAGGGTTGCAGAAATTTAAGCCGACGAGTAGTTTTTGTTAAAAAACTTTCAGTTTGCCGAGACTCACTTCATGCCCGTCGAGAGCCCCCAGACCTGTGTAGAATAATCTTTAATTCAATGATTCCCGACAGAAATCGAAAGATTGGTCATGCAATATCGACCCGGAAATATAGCCCCATGCCCCGTCCCTGTGGTTTATTAAGGAAATTGACAAAGAACCAGTAAGGAAAGAATATGTTTCAGGCGCTCACGCATATAATGGTTGGCATTATTCTTATGTTTTTTGACGGTATTTACGGTAATCTGAAGGATCTCGGCTATTTCTTCATGTTTTTTCCCTTCAAGGCTCAGGTGGTATACCTCCCGGCAAGCCGGAGGAAGTTCATTGAAAACTCCTAATAATAATTCGAATAATTCGGTTTCCAGGATATGATCCCAAAAAGATTCCAGTTCTTCTTCGTGGAGAGCCACTTCGGCATAACGATCTTTCACGCCCTGATGCCGGATCGTATTCAGACAACTATTTTTTACAGCCTTATACAAAAAAGCTTTGATCGTTTCTTCTGTTTTAAAATCAACTCTTTTCTCCCATAGACAAACAAACACATCCTGTACGATATCGTCGATCACCTCTCCCTCCTCGACATATTTCGCAGCAAAATAACGTAAAGCAGGAGCATATTTTTCATATAATATACGAAAAGCCTTTTCCTGTCCTACCGAAAAATCCCGGATAATATGTTCGTTTATACTTCCCAAGTCTGCCGTTTAAAAGAGTTATTCACCGATTCTATTTTTGCAAAAGTGATAAAAAATCTACCGACACCGAAATTTTCGAGTCAAAACAACGGCTAAAAATATAAATTAAATTCAAAATATACCGATTCTCTTTTGTTTTTGTATTTTTACCGTCAAAGAGACAACTATGGAGGTAAAAACGATATTGGGAAAACAGGAACTTAGCAAAACAGATTTAGTGGCGTTGTTGGATTGCCGGGATACAACGGAAGCAGAATTATTCCGGCATAGCCGACAGCTTCGGGATGCGACCATAGGGAACGGCGTTCACATGCGAGGCCTGATCGAGATTTCGAATGTATGCATCAAAGATTGCCTTTATTGTGGGATCCGGAAATCGAACAGCCAGGCCCAGCGCTACGAGCTGAACGATGAAGAAATCGTCGAAGCAGCTATCTTTGCTTACCGGAATCACTATGGTTCGGTGGTGTTACAAGGTGGCGAACGCCATGATCCGGCTTTTATCCTACGCATCGAACGGCTCGTCAGGGAGATCAAACACCTGAGTAACCAGCGTTTGGGGATCACTCTCTCGCTGGGAGAACAAACCGAAGACACCTACCGGAGATGGTTCGATGCAGGAGCTCACCGCTATCTGCTCCGGATCGAAACTTCGAACGAATCACTCTACCGAAAAATTCATCCTGCCGGCCAGCTTCATGATTTTCACACCCGGCTGGAATGTATCCGCAGCCTTCAGCGTTGCGGTTACCAGACCGGTACAGGTGTGATGATCGGACTTCCTTTTCAAACGACCGGAGATCTGGCCGACGATTTGCTCTTTTTGAAATCGATGGATATAGACATGGTGGGCATGGGACCTTATCTGGAACACCGGGATACTCCCCTATGGCGATACCGGGAAGCCCTTCCTTCCCAACAGGAACGTTTAAGGTTAGGACTGCATATGGTCAGTTGTCTCCGGCTGTTGATGCCTGATATCAATATCGCTGCGACGACAGCTTTACAGGCAATCGACCCGGAGGGACGGGAAAAAGCGCTGGAAATCGGTGCCAACGTAATCATGCCTAATATCACTCCTCTCGGCAACCGGGGCAACTACCGCCTCTATGAAAATAAGCCGGGCATGGATGAAGGAGCCGAGGAATCGACACGCCGGTTGATGGAAAGCGTCAAGCAAAGCGGATGCGAAATACAACTGGATACGTGGGGAGATTCCCTACACTTTCAGAACAGAGTGAAAAAATAGGTCAGGCTGCGGGCAACAAAGAACGGAAAGGCTCGAAAGCAGCTAAAATCACCAAGCCTCCCAACACGGTGATCAATACCCCGGACACCCGGTTGATGGTGATCAATACCCGAAGCCGGAATTTCTTCCGGAAAATGTTCACCAGCGTCGAAAGCGTATACCACCACAAACCACCGCCGATCACCACGCCGGACAAAACAAACAATTCGATCCGATACGAAGGATCATCTCCGAAAACCGAAGCACCGGCAAAGACAGCCATAAAAACGACAATAGCCACCGGATTAGAAACAGTCAGAAAAAAAAGGGTCAGAAAATCACCCAGCAACCCTTTTTTAGTGACCCGCTTTTTCATCCGGATTTGCTTCAAGGGATTATCGAAATAGATTTTCAATCCTACGATAATCAGAAAAATTCCCCCGATGATCTGTAGGATCAACTCGTGAGTCTGTATGACATTGATCACGAATCCTAATCCGAAAGCCGCCACCGTAGCATAAAAAAGATCTGCACAGGCCGCTCCCATTCCGGCGACAAAACCGGCTAAAGCTCCTTTCTGTAATGTCTTTTGTATAATCAGTACACCCATCGGACCGAGTGGCACCGACACCATCAGTCCGATCAGTATTCCTCTGAAAATATAAACAACATCATACATGCTCTTCAAAGTTAAAATACACCTTATAAACGCTATAATCCGGACTTATACTTCCAGATTATCCGAAGAGAAACGATTCAAAATCGTATCATCATTGATCTCTTTCGACAAAGATTCAATGGTACTCATAGGTACATCGAACAAATCCAGAATCAACAAACCATCCAGGCACATATTAAATTTAGGGTCTATATTGAAACCGACAATACGCCCGTTCAATAAAATATATTTCTTCAATAAAATAGGAAGTTTATCGCTCGAAGGCTCTATATCACCGATCAACTTATCCAGCGTAGCGATATTATCCCCCGAAGCTTCCACCATTACATCCACATCGGGATCATGAGTCTCTACCCGATATTTACAGCGGGGAGAGATACACCGGGCCAACTCGGCATCCCAATGATTTCTGATGATAAACTTCATAATCAGTTCTTTCGAAACCTCCGAATATTTCCCGCTTATCGTCACCGGCCCGATCAGATAGCGGTATTCCGGATTCTTGATCAGGAAGTAAAGAATTCCTTTCCACAGCATAAATAAGGGCAACGGTTTACGCTGATAGTCTTCGATAATAAAAGAACGTCCTAATTCGATCGACTCATACAATACAGGCATGATCTGCTTGCGGATTTTGAACAGAGTATTGATATAAAATCCTTTTATCCCATAACGGTCGATGATATCCTTCCCTTTTCCCACCCGATAGGCCCCGACAATCCGGTCGGTATCGTTGTCCCAAATAAACAGATGATAATAGTATAAATCGAATTCATCCAGATCGATACTCCGGTTGGTGCCCTCGCCGACAGCCCGGAACGTCAGTTCACGCAAACGCCCGATCTCGTTCAGGATGTTCGGAATTTTCATGGTGGGAGCACAATAAACCGTATAATTTTTCATGGAAAACAACAGATAGTCTTCCATGATATCTTTAATTTCCTTTTGTAAAATTTCCACGGGAGTCTCCTTTGCTACCGGTTCGACCTGTTTTTCCGCCTTCTGGGATTTCAGGAAAAATTTTTTCACTTCGAGCGAAGATCCCAATAGATAAGTCTTTGCCCTCAAAAATTTACCGTATTGTATCAGATCGGCGAAAGAATTTTGAGTTTCTACAGAAATCGGATTTCCTACCCGTAATTTAATTACCCGGTTTTTCTTATTCAAGAGTTCCGAAGGTAATTTCACCGTTCGCAGCATCGGATGAATCATACCGAGTATCTGAAACAACATACTATTGGAACCTTTAAAATAAATCGGGATCACCGGCACATCGGCTTTCCGGATCAACTTCAACACAGAACGGCTCCACGCTTTATCTTCAATCGAATTCGAGTCGGCCTGGTAAGCAGATACCTCTCCTGCAGGAAACAGCCCCAACGCCCCTCCTTCCGATAAGTGCCTTAAAGCTTCTTTCAATCCCCCGGCACTCGAAATATCTTTCAGTCCCTCGAAAGGATTCACGCCTAAAAAATAATCTTTGATGGGTACGATCTTCTTCAGCAGAAAGTTAGCCATCACCTTATAATCGGGACGGATTTTACTCAACAACTTGATCAGGATAATCCCGTCAAGCCCACCGAAAGGATGATTGGAAATGGTGATAAAAGCTCCCTCTTTCGGTATTTTCTGAAGATCTTCTTCATTCACTTCGATCGTCACTCCCAGGGCTTCGATCAATCGGTCCAGAAAAGCTTCGGGATTATCGCTATATACATCGGAATACAGCTTGTTGATTTTATTCAGCCGCATGATATACATCACCAGCTTCGCCACCAGGCTTCCGCCCAGATTCCCCCCAAACCGATTCAACTTTGAGGCTTTCAATATATCGTTCGAGTCTATCAGATTCATATTATTTCCTACGTAAATCCATTAGTTTATGATCATTTCTTTGACCACTTCTTTTCCGACTTTTTCGTTCAGAGCTCTGATCAGTCCTTCTTTGACCATCATAATTTCATTTCTCACGACGGCAGAAGTGAAAGAGACGAAGAGCTTGCCATCCATCACCCGGACACTTTTCGTCCGGGAGGCAATCATTTGCCCCACAACTTCCGGCCAGATCATACAAACCTCATGCTCCTTAAATTTCTGTTCAAGGCCCATATTACGAAGCACCTGGTCGACCAGCTCATCGATTTGTTTTGTTTTCCCCTCTTTCATAAACAAGGCACCGAATTCCCTTTTTCAAATTACTTGCAAATATAATATTAAATCTCAAATGCGACCGGAAAATCAGGAAATCTCCCCTCCGGTAACTGTAAACAACTTATAATCCACCGCCTGGGCTCTCAGTATATCATCGATATGCCCGCGATTGGTGTCTGTGATAAAGACCTGTCCGAACATCTCTCCTCCTACGATTTTCACGATTTGTTCTACCCGGTCGGCATCCAGTTTATCGAAAATATCATCGAGGAGCAAGAGCGGTTTCACCTCACTCATCTGGTGTAACCAATGGTATTGTGCTAATTTCAAGGCAATCAGGAAAGTCTTTTTCTGTCCCTGCGAACCGATTTTACGAACCGCATAGTCACCGATATTCAGAACCAGATCATCCCGGTGAATACCGACAGTCGTGTAAGTCAACAATCGGTCGCGGTCGGCAGCCTGTTTCAAAGCCGTCAGGAAATTACCCTCTTTTACCGAAGGTTTGTATTCCAGACATACTTCTTCCCGCCCCAGAGACAACCGTTCGTAATAAGTCTGAAATACCGACCGGAATTCCTTCAGAAATGCGATCCTTTTTTGGCGGATCGCTTCTCCATGTTCGGCCAATTGCTCGTTCCATACTTCCAGCATTTCAGGATCGAGAAATTTACCGGCAGCCGATTTCAACAGCATATTCCGCTGAGTAAGTGCTTTATTATAACGAATCAGCCGATGCAGGTAAACCCGGTCGCACTGGCTGATAATACCGTCCACCAACTTGCGTCTCTCCTCACTTCCTCCGTCGATCAGGATAAAATCTTCGGGTGAGATCATTACTAAAGGGATCAGTCCGATATGTTCGGACAACTTATCATAAGCTTTCTGATTTTTCTTAAACACTTTTTTTTGCCCCCGTTTCACTCCACAATAAACCGTCAGTTCTTCTCCCCCGCGTTCGTATTTTCCCTGCACAACGAAAAAAGGTTCTTCGTGCCGGATATTCTGCAGATCGGGCAGGTTAAAATAACTTTTACACATGGAAAGGTGATAAATAGCATCCAGGACATTGGTCTTTCCAACCCCATTATTTCCGACGAAACAATTGAAACCGGAAGTAAAAGTCAGGGTCGCCTCTGCGATATTTTTAAAGTTGATGATATTTAACTCCTTCAGTGTCATTTAACAAGCTATTCCTTATCCGGCATTCATAATTCAGGACAAAATTAGTCTTTTTCACCTAAAACACGCCCAAATCAATGGCTTATTTAAAGTCGACCGAAAAAAACTGCCGGATATTTCGATTTTCAATTAAAAAAGCTAATTTTGCAGGCTATTAAGAATAATGTAAAACCGGGCATAGCCGGTAGGTGTTAACACGGTAACCTTTATAACATTACAGATATGTCAAAAGAACAGAAAAAACGCGAGGATGGTTTCGAGCACTTGGAAGAGGCCCTGACCAGTGGTGAACAATTTATTGAAAAAAATCAAAAAATGATTGTGAATGTCGTCCTTGTTCTGGTAGTGATTATTGCCGGATATTTCGGATACAACAGATTCATTGCTGAACCACATGCCCAAGAAGCTGCCAACCAGATTTTCGGAGCGCAAAACTATTTCGAAAAAGATTCTTTCAATCTGGCCCTGAACGGAGACGGTAATGTGCTGGGGTTTATCGAAATAGCAGACAAATACAGCTCGACTCCCAGCGGTAATCTGGCAAAATATTATGCCGGATTGTCTTATTTATATATGGGCGAATATCAGAATGCCATCCAATATCTGGAAAAATTCTCTTCGGACGATTTGTTATTGTCCAACTTAGCTAAAGCCAATATCGGAGATGCTTATATGCAATTAGGAGAATACCGGAAAGCTGCTGAAAATTACAAAAAGGCTGCAGCTTCTAAAACGAACGATTTTTCAACTCCTACTTTCCTGATGAAAAACGGCTTAGCCTTAGAGAAATCCAACGACTACAGCGGAGCTTTAAAAGTCTACGAGCAAATCGAACAGGAATATCCGGCATCGCCTGAAGGCCGGGATATTGAAAAATATATCGAAAGAGCTCAGTTGAAACTGAAAAAATAACAGAAAGCCCCGGCAACGGGGCTTTTTTCTTTCTTTTTTATTATTTTTGCAGGAGTATGTGTAGCATTCCTCACTGTGGAATAATTCGATCCCGACATGAAAAACTTGCTTATACTCCTTGGCATTCTATTGTCTTCTCCGTTTGTCGTAGCCCAGCATTTAGCTATCAACGGCAACGTCGCTATTGCAGATAACAGCCCGGAAGGAACACGGGTTGTCGTAACCAAAAACGGGAACAAGCTCGACGAACAGGTGCTGAATAAAAAAGGACATTTCGATTTGAAACTCGCTTTCGATGCCGACTACAAAATTTCTTTCGAAAAAACAGGTTACATCACCAAAATTGTCAGTATCAACACCGAAGTACCGGAAGAAAGCATTGAAAACAACCCCGATTTTCCTCCCGTCAAGTTGATCATCAATCTGTTGCCAAGTGTCGAAAAGATCGATCTATCCATATTCGATCAGCCTATTGCCATACTGACCTATCAGGCCGAACTGGACGATTTTACGTTCGACAAATCGTATTCAGATAAAATCAAAGACCGGATCGCCCAAACCGAACAAGCTGTAAAAAAACAATTAGCTGCCCGGGATGCCGCCGCCATCGAACAGGAACGGAAATTTACCGAACTATTCAATAAAGGACTGGAATCGTTCGGCCGGAAAGCCTGGCAGGCAGCCATCGACAGCTGGACCCTGGCTCAAAATATGAAGCCCGGCAACAAAGAGGTGAAACAAAAAATTGCGGAAGCTCAGGAACAAGCAAAACTGGAAGAAGCCCGAAAGAGTGTCGAACTTCAAAACGAACAAACTTACCGACTACTGCTCGCTGCGGCCGACAGTTTATTCAGCCGGGAAGAGTACCCGGCGGCTAAAGAAAAGTATGCCTCGGCCAAACAAATCAAGACAAAAGAGCCTTATCCCCAGGAACAAATCCGTAATATCGACCGGTTATTGGCAGAGATCGCCCAAAAGGAAGCTATAACACAACAGCAATTAGCCGAAGCCGAAGTTACCTATCAAAAAACAATCGCCCAAGCCGACCGTTCCTATCAAGCCCAGGAATACCGCCAGGCCATTACTACTTATCGGCAGGCACTGGCCTTAAAATCGGAAGAAGCCTACCCCCGGAATATGATCGGCAAAGCCGAGCAAGCCCTGGCAGCCCTGGAAAAGCAACAGGCTGACGAAGCAGAGAAACAACGCCAGGAAGAAGAAAGAATCAACACTTTAAAACTCAAATACACCGGGATCATAGCCGAAGCCGACCAGGCATTCAAAAACGAAAACTACAGTGCGGCCAAACTACGCTATTCCGAAGCCGATCAACTTAACCTGGGCGAAGATTATCCCCGTAAACGCCTCGGAGAGATCGAGCAAATCATCCATTCTTCGAAATACAAAGCCCGACTGGCCGAATACAATAAAAACAAAACACTGGCCGAAAAGAATCTGGAACAGAAAAACTATGCTTCTGCCAAGGTATATTTCCAAAAAGCGTTGACCTTATCACCGGCCGACAAAGAGAGCATCAGGGAACGGATCGCCGAAACAGACCGATTGATTGAAGCCGAACAACTGGCTGCCTTAGACAAAGCCTATCAGACCAATATAGATAAAGCCGACAAAGCTTATGCTGAAAAAGCCTACGCCATTGCCAAATTCTATTATCAAAAAGCGTTGGAAATAAAAATCGGCGACAAACATGCTACCGAACGGCTGCAGGAAATAGAAAAATACATCGGAGAACGACAGACTAAAGAAGCCGAATTATGAAAAAAATCATCTATCTGTTTTGTCTGATCTGCACAATCACACTGGCCAAAGGCCAATACTACCGTCCCGACCGCGGATTTTTACCGGGCATCAATGCCGGATATTTTTACCCGACAGGCGATATGGGGAAAATCCTGAAAAACGGTATCGGGGGAAACGTATCGGCCAAATACCTAATTAACAAGATGATCGGTATAGGTTTCGAGGCAGGATATTACGGTTTCAAAACCAAAGTCAATCTAAACAAAGACGATGTCTCCCAAAAATATAAATACCACCTGATCCCGGTCCTGCTCGAAGCGACCTTTTATGTCCCGACATGGAACAGAACCACTTTGCCTTATCTGGGTATTCAGTTCGGGGGGTATTTCTCGCAGCTCGATGTAGGACGCCAATATACCGGTTATTCTGCCTCCCTTTCTTTTTCAAAACACCTGTTTCTGTTTTCACCGGGAGTGGGGCTTCATGGCGGTCTCTTGTTTCAACTCTCGGACAAGGTATGGATGGACCTGAAAGTGAGGGCCGATTATGTCCCCCGAATCGACGATGCATATGAGTACAACGAATATACCCAAGGTAACATCGGTTTCAACAAAATGCTGAATATCGGAGGAAATATCGGCCTGCTTTATCGGTTTTAAGGGTATATTCCTTGCAGTAATCTGTATTCCTTTCAGGCACCGGCCGGCTAAAAAACGATTTTTTATCCAAACCGTAATTCCGCCCATCGATATGCTGAAAGAAATCACCGATCAAGACTTGTAAAGCAGTCTCAAATTCCTTTGAGCCTGCTTAAAGTTTCCACCGTTATTTCCTGTGAAGGGCGGCTCATATTCGGATTTACGACTTTCCCTTCAGGATCGAGCAAAATAAAATGGGGGATTCCCTGAATACCGAAAAATTTCATAAATGCAGGATCGCCTCCACAATTCAATTGAATCCCTCCCATCCGGTCGGTTCTGAGTTTCTTCTTCCAGGCCTGTAAATCCTTATCACAGGAAAGACTGACAAAACAGATTTTCTTACCGTGAAATTTCTTTTCCAATTCGCCCATATAAGGAATCTCCTCACAACAAGGCCGGCACCAGGTGGCCCACATATCCACGTACACATAATTTCCCCGGAAAGAAGAAAACTTCACTTCTTTGCCAGTCGAATCGCGATAACAAAAATCAGGTATTTCGCGTCCGATCAAAGCGATTTGCTGCTGAGCCTGCGGATTGACCGGATAAACGGTTTTCGAAGCCAATGCATCAGCACCTACCTGCAACAATTCCGCTTCCTTTTTGCTGCCTACAATCCGGTAAACTTCACCACCTTCGCCATTGACAAACAAAAGGGTCGGGAAGGCATTGATTTTATAAGTATTCAAAATCACCGGTCCCTCTCCTTTTTCCATATCCATCTTCACATTTATAAAATGCTCATTGTAAAACTTCCCCACTTTTTTCGACGGAAAAACCTGCTGTTCCATTTGCTTACAAGGCTGGCACCATTCCGTATAACAATCCACAAAGATCAATTTTCCTTCCTTTTTCGCTGTTTCCAACAGTTCTTTCCAACTTCCTTCTGCAAAGCGTATTCCCTGTGCCTGCCCACCCAAGGCCAATCCACACAGCATTGCTATGATAAAATAAACTTGCTTCATTTCTTAAAATTTTACCGTTTTTTCATTTTTTACCTCCTACCCCTCACTCCTCGACATCATATTCGACAGATTTCTTTTCGACCATATCCACCGGTGTCCCGCCGAAACGCTGATAATGTTCGAGAATTGTCCCGTCTTTTGCATTTATCTTATACACATCTCCTTTGTATTTCTCCGGTCTGTCTGTCTCCACTCCGACAAACAAGGCCAAATTATCGACAGATACTTTCAGCATCGTTATCCGGCAATTATCCGGTAAAGCACATTCGAAAGGGATAGAAGGAAACTTAAAATCAGGATCCGATAAATTCAACACATAAAGCTGACGGCCTCCATCCGAATAATACAACCAATTGATACCGGAATTAACGGCCATAACCGACCCTTCGGCTAAATGATGACCGGACAGAAAAACCAGCGAATCCTGTCCTTTCAATTTTCCTGTAGCGGTATGGGCCCGGGCCAGTGCAGCCCGATCAGTAACCGGATCATAAAATAAAGAACTGAATTGATATGTTCCGCCAGACATATTTTTTCCCCATCCCAGCCAGGGGAGTCCGATATAAGTCTGCGATATCCGAACCTCATCATACTGATTTTCATCATAAGAAGGAATATCGTAACTATTCATAAAATACATGAACCGCCCCGACAGATTATCATACCCCAAGGTTGAATTCCGGGTATTCAAAAGCATCGGAGACAACCGATAGTCCACCGATCTTTCTTCATCTCCTTCGACGTGGATCGGTTTTAAAGAAGAAGCCATATAACGGCTTTGACGGGCCTGTTTAGGATAAATAATCCCATCTTTACCGATAGCCCCTCCGAATTCGGTAATCGCATCTTCAAACCGGCAATACACCATATCATATTCCTGGGCAGGCCCGGTAAATGAATTTTCGTCGAACAAGGCAATCTCTTTAAATAGTACAGGATCCAACTCATGAGAGGAAGCTGAAGTATGTACAAAAACAGTTCCACCATAAGAGTATTCATCGGACTGCTCTATTGCTAAGGCCTTCCCCTTCAACTCTCTCTTATTCTCCAAACTATACACATCCCGCATGATTTTATTAGTCGGATTATTCAATGTGCTCATAAAAGAAACTTCCGGATAATCCTCATAATCACTCAATAACAATAGTCCTTTTGAATAGGGTGAGAAAACCTGAACCTCAAAATCAGCAAAAAAACGGACACTATCATCTTCCGGCAAAGTAACTTCCATACGAGCCTGATATTTTTTAGCCTTATCCGATACAACATAACAAAGGTCCTCGGTTTCCGCAATCTTTTTCTGATCCAGATACCAGGCATAAATCAATTTAGCTTTCTCATTCAGGCTATTTTCTAAAGTAACCGGAATTTTCAAGGTATCCCAGCGCAATATTTCGTAAGGGTCTTCTTTAATCCCCGATATTTTTACTTCATTGATCGGATGATAGTCATAATTTCCTTTATCCTCATAACAGGAAACTGTAAGAAGCACAATCATCCAGAAAAAGGCATATATTCTTATATTATTCATAAGTTCATCATTTTTTTAATTAGCATACTATATTTCCAGGCGTTTACCGGTAAAAGGATCGATCACGATATTATTTTCAAAATATTCGCGGACAACATTAGCTACATAAGCACAATAAGGATTATTCCCATAAGGGTCGATTTCCTCACTTCCATACACTTCGACCACTTTCTCATATTTCAACGGATGGTATTCCCCCAGGATAAATTCAAAAGCCCACCACCAATCGGGTTCCAGCACATAAGCACTGAAATTCACTTTCAGGGTTGAAAATTCAACATAAGCAATCCCTAAATCTTCTGTCGGTTCGAGTTTTAACAAAACATTCCGGTTAAAAACTTTCTCAAAGGCCTGTTTATTCAGCACCAAAGGGAACGAATCCACGCCGACGTTACGGTGAAAGATATATTCATCCGCTAACTTATCGAAATCCACACCTTCCTTACCGGTACTGCTATCGGCAACAACGACCACTTTATAATTTCTGTCGAAATCTTTACGGGCTCCCATAATCTGTAATTGAATCCACAAAGTATCTTTCCCATCCGGAAGGTCTTTCCCATATACAGTATGAACAATACTATCCACCAACAGATCTGTTTCTATTCCTAAATCGTTTATTTTTTTCGGATATTTGAAATATATCTTACCGTCATCTTTAAAATCGAAAGCAGGATCTGTTTCGCACGACTGTCCTAACCAAGCAACGACAGCCACCAAAGCGATGATTATTTTATTTTTCATAATTATTTATTTTTCAGTTTTCCAAATTCCGGATTCCCGGTCCCCATATTTAATTTCATCCTGTGGTAAAGGCCATACCAGAACTTTATTTTCATTCGGAATATTTATACCTAAAGGATGGATAGCCGCTTCCTCTTCAATCAGGCGTTTATAAGCATAAAAGAACTGTCCATCTCCGATATATTCTTTGCGGTATTCTTTCAACACTTCGGTCAATACTTCCGTCCGGCCGGCATTCACCGGCAAAGAACTATGAATTTCACGGGAAGGCAAAATCTCCTCCAACAAATCGTATGCTTCGGCGGGATGAGCTTCGGCAGCGATGTAATACATTTCAGCCAATGTTATCATCCTCACCTTTTCTTTGGCATACTCCAAATCCGCATTATGTTTCAATAAATAAGAAGTGCCCCAGGATGTTTTAAACCAATGTGTCTGACGCAGATCACGTGTTCCCTGCCCATAAATATCACTCAATTTATTGATTAAAATCTTTTTAACTCCATAAGATTCATCGAAATTCGACTTATAAAAAGCATCTACCTGTGCTGAATATAATCCGAAAATAAATTCGTCGGTAAACAGAATATCCCTGTATTTCGCCTGTTCGCCACTCACCAGAATATGTTCTTCCTGAATGGGCCGGAATTTACCGCTTTCGATGACTTCCATCGCATAATCATAGGCTTTCTCCATATCGTCGGTTGTCCCTAAAGTCAGGTGTACCCGTGCCAGTGTCCCTAATACGGCATAATAATTCATCCGGTATTTCCTTGTTTTCAGAAAATCGGATGTATAATAACCCTCATTTTTATCAGTTACATCGTCCGATTCTTCTTTCTTTTCACTTTCTCCCAACCAGTCGGGACCATTTGTCCGGATCACATCGTTGGATAAAAGTTGTTTTGCTTCAGTCAGGTCAGCCAGAATCTCCTGATACACCTCTTTAACTTTTAACTGAGGTTCGATATCCGGTGAAAAAGTTTTCCGATAGGGGATCGACTTATATTCAGGATTTTTCTTTACATCCGGTGCAAAAATCCGGATTAATTCAAAATGCAGATAGGCCCGCAGAGCCAACGCTTCTCCTCTCAAATAATCATAATTGCTACAAATCTGTACCGCTTCAGGTTTATCCAGGTATTTCAGTAAATTATTCGTCAGACCGATACAATAATAAATACGCATCCATAAAGCATCGGATATAGCTGTACAAGAGGGATGCTCATATTCGAAGGTTTGATAGTGCCCGTAAGGACATTCAGAAATATCATAATAACTATAGTACTGAGCCGTCATGTCCAGGGCAGTCTGTAACGTACCTCCATATAAATCGCTTTTTCCCATGTTTACATATATTCCGTACAACGCATCCATAAACCCTTGCTCGGTATTGAACATATCATCCTCATTCACTTCAGTTTCAGGTTTCACGTCCAGCCAGTTTTCACATCCGCTTAATGTAACCGCAGCCAGCAGAAAACTTATTATCTGTATATATTTCCTCATAATTCTCATTTTTAGTATTTATACCCTATTACAAACTAGCAGACAAAGAAAAAGTAAATTGCCGGGCAAACGGATAAGACAATCCCCGTTCTTCTTTTACCGAAGAGAAACGGGCAATATCTCCCATATTGAAATTAAAACGCAAGCCGGTAAGACCGATTTTCCGGCATAATTCCCGTCGCATTTCATAACCGAGCGATATACTACCGATCTGAAAATAATTGTAATCCTGTACAAAGCGGGTCGTCAGATTCGACACATTTTCTTCCAAAGCGATATTTTTAAAAAAGGTCCGGTCGCCCGGTTTTTTCCAACGGTCATACAATACCCGCCGGTCACAATTACTATTGGGATTCACCCCTTCCACCCGGGAAGCCAACGTCTGATTATAAGTTTGTCCACCCCATTGGAAATTGAAAGACATATTCAGGCTAATTCCCTTAAAGGTCAGAAAAGAATTCAAAGTGCCTCTGAATTTGGGATCTGTCGTTCCACAAACCACTTTATCATTGTAATCCCAAATGGTAGTCAGGCTGCCGTCTTTTTTCACAAACACTTCTTTACCGGTTTCCGGATCGATTCCCAAAGAAGGCACAGCCTTCAAGGCATCGAGTGATTCTCCTTCTTCGTATAAAGGTACCGGTTTCTTGGTTTCATTTTTATTGTTCTCATCATTCATCGCTCCCAGCTTATCCGTGATCTTTTTGATCTTATTCTTACTGTCACTGGTACCGAAAGCCAAAGACCAATACAGTTCCCGTTCAGTATCCCTCAGCATCTGAGTACGTAAATTCAGAGACCACCCCTTATTTTCCATCTCTCCGAAATTTTCTTTATAATCGATAAACCCAAGAGAGGGTGGCAGACTGATATCCATCAATACATCCTTGGTATATTCACGGAAATACTCTCCGGTCAGAGAAAAACGTCCCTCCCAGAAATCCAGATCACATCCCAGATTCACCGTAAATTTGCGTTGCCATTTCAGATCCTCATTTCCCAAAGCAATGATATCGGCTCCGACTCCGTTCAGGTAAATATTATCCGATGAATATTGATAAGTAGTCTGGGCCTGATAAGGGGAAAAGGTCACATTACCGGTATATCCTACAGAACTCCTTATTTTTGCCTGAGTTAACCACTCCGGATTTCCCCAGAATTTCTCGTTATGAATATTCCATCCGATACCTGCCGACCAGAAAGGAGCAAACCGGTTTTTCTTACCGAATTTGGAAGAACCGTCTGTCCGATAAGAAAAATCGAACAAATAACGGTTGTCGTATGCATAACTGGCATTAGCAAAGAAACCGATCAACCGGTCCTGGGATACCGATCCTCTGGGTTTCGCACCCTCCCGGTATTGCATGGCAAAATCCAGATTAGTCAGCTTATCACTCAAGAAACCGGTAGCTGAAAAACTTTTATTATCTTCTTTATTATCCTGCATATTGGCCCCTAACACCAAGGTAAACATATGCTTATCGATAGATTTCCAGGCATTCACCACAATATTTCCATCCATAGAATGGGTCGAACTGCTACTATAATCGTAGGATCCTTTATCTTTATCATCCTGCTGATCTTCAAACTGACTCGATTTTGGCGATACAAAGACATCACTATGGGTCGTCCCGTAGGTATAGGCAAAACGCCCGGTCAGCCGTATTCCTTCGACAATATACCATTCAAAATCAAAATTGTCATTGAAGGAAGTGCTCTTACTTTTATTGACATTATTCAGTGTAGCATCAAATACCGGGTTAGCCTCTCCGTTAGACAAGCGTTTAATACAGCGTCCCATCTCATCATAGGCTCTTTCGTAGGGATTAACTTCCGTATATTTACTGAAACTTCCATAAGGAGATTCCTCTGTATTATTCTGATCAACAGACAACATATTCCCGATACGTAATTTTTGACTGATCGTATAATTCCAGGTAAAACTCAAACCCAACCGATCCCGTTTGGATCCTTTCATAACCCCCGGGTTATTGCCGTAATTGATGTTGATTCCATACCGGGAATTTTCATTTCCTCCTCCCAGATATAAAGAATGCGTATGCTTGAAAGCCGTGCGGAGCGGTTTGGAAAGCCAATAGGTATTTACTCCCCGGAGCACTTCTTTGTGGCGTGACTCATATAACCGATCCAATTTCCTTTGCTGTCCGATATTACCGTCTTTATCTTTATACACTCCGGCCAAACGTTCGAATTCAAGTTTTTCGGCGGCATTCAACAAGTCATAATCGGTCAGATCCGGGATTTCAACCGTAGCATTAAAATTATAACTGGCGGTGAGGCGTCCTTTTTCCGGCATTTTCGTTTCGATTACAATCACCCCGTTGGCAGCCCGTGAACCATAAATAGCGGTGGCCGAAGCATCTTTCAGGATTGTGATCTGTTTGATTCGCTCGATATCGAAGTCGAATACTTTTTGCATATCCACTTCATAACCGTCCATAATGAAAAGAGGATTATTGGATTTCCCTTCGAAACTCGATTTCCCGCGAATAAGGATTTCCGGCAATTTATTCGGGTCGGAACCGTATTCATTATTCTCGACGATCTGCAACGAGGGCTCATAAGCCTGTAAAGCCTTGAACAAATTCGTCGGACTGATCCGCTTCAATTCTTCTGCCTGTACGGTTACTGCCGAACCGGTATAAGAACTTTTGGTCTTGGTAAAATAACCGGTCACAACCACTTCGTCCATTTTCTGAGCTTCCTCCTCCAGCACAATATACAGGACCCTCTGTTCTCCAGGTTTTACGGTCTGTGTTTTATAACCGATAAAAGAAACCTGCAGCATCAGATCTTTTATTTCGCCTACTTCCAGTTTAAACTTACCATCCTGATCGGAGACAACCCCCATTTGAGTATCTTTGATACGTACCGTCGCTCCCGGCAGCGGGTTACCGTCTTTATCCTTGATCTGACCGGTAATCGTCACTGTTTTCAGTGCTTGTGGCAATGGTTTTCCCTTAGGGGAAATGACGATCACACTATCCAGAATAGAATAGCTCAGAGGCAGACCGGCAAATATTTTATCCAACATCTCATACAGCGTCGCATTTTTAAGCGACACATTCACCTGAATACCTTGCAGTTCGTTATCATTATATAAAAACTGCATATCGGTCTTTTGGCTGATCTCGGTCAAGACCTCTATCACGCTGGCATTTTGTTTCATCAGCGATAACCTGGTATTCTGCGAATAACCGTTTGCCGCCACCGATAAAAATGAAGCGAACAGAAAAAAGACACATAATTTCATCATTAACACCATTTTTCTCAGGCCAGGGAGTTTTCCCGACCTACCGTTTCGTTTTTTTTTCATAACTTTGTTTGATTTTAATCGTTTGTATTAGATCGACTTTTTATGCAGAAGGTGTTACGACCACCTTCTGTATTTTTTATTGTATCATTTCGACTACGACTGTTTTATCTGTCTTTTTGAACCGGATATTCGTCGTCAGTTCCAACATTTTCAATACCTTCGATAAATCCGAATATTTAGGAATACTCCCGGAGAATCGTTTTATTTTCAGGCTTTCCCCAGCAAAAAAGAAACTGACATCATACCAGCGTTCCAGTTTCCGGGTCACCGCTTCCAATTCTTCACTGACAAACACAAAACGGTCTTGTATCCAGGAACAATAAAGGGCGGCATTCACTTCTTTCACCTCGATTCCCTTTTCGGTGTATATCGCCTGTTGTCCGGGCTTCAATAATTGTTTACCCTTTTCACCGCTAACTTCGACACTTCCCTGCAACAAGGTCGTGTATATCCCCGGTTCTCCCTCATAAGCAGTGACGTCGAAAGAAGTTCCTAACACCTCGACTCGTTGTTTTCCCGATTGTACGATAAAAGGCCGGGCTTCATTCCGGGCAACCTCAAAATAAGCCTCTCCTTCCAGGGTCACTTGCCGGTTTTTACCTGTAAAACGAACAGGATACCGCAATTCCGATGCACTATTCAACCATACCCGGCTCCCATCCTCCAATACCAATGTATATTCGCCTCCTCTCGGGATTCGCAGGATATGCCATTCTTCGGGAGTTTCCTGCTGTAAAGAATCCTGGTGATAAGCCAAACGCCCCTGATCGTTGATCCATAAGCGTTCCCCTTGCCCGAGCGACAAACAAGTGTCTTTTATACCGTTCAACACCAATTCTTTTCCATTCTCCAGCACTAACACCGCCTGCTGGTGAAACTCCTTCGGGCCGACTGCAGCCAGAGTCATCTCTTTACGGGTATCCGGCACGAAATACAGGAAACCGATCCCTCCTATTATAAATAAAATCACCACTGCGGCGACATACCGCCAATAGCCCGGATGGATTTTACGGCGATTCGTTATTCTACAATAACGTTCCAGCTCTTCCCACCTCTTCGCTGTATGAAAAGAAGCATAAAGTGACAAAGCTCCTTTCAGATTCTCTCTTGTAGTAAAAGTATCGAACCACTCCTGATTTTTAGGATCCTGTTTTAACCAGCAGGCCAATTCGGCCTCATCCTCCGGTGTCAGCTCTCCCTTTATCCAGGCAGCCACCCAACGATAGATTTCCTCGTTTTTATCCATAACATTTAATCTTAGCCTGATCAGTACTCCTTCAATTCGTATATCTACACTGAAATCGGTATTTCCTCATCCTTGATTAATCAGAAAGTCCGAAGGTCTGACACCGATCAATACCCAAAGGACGCTAATCATTTCTGAGTATTTTAATCCTTTTTACTATTTAAACACACCCGATAAGGAAATAGGTGACAAGAGGTATGAAAAAAATTAAAATTCGAAAAAAAACAGAGTCATATAGACGAAAAGTTCTCCCAACCGTCCTTTCAGATAGGCCTTGGCCCGTTGTTTTTGCGTCTTGACCGTATTGACAGAAACCCGCAGGAGTTCGGCGATTTGTTTTTCTTCTTTTTCCTGAAGATAAGCCATATAAAAGATTTCCCGGCACCGTTCCGGTAATTCATCGATCGCTTCGAATAATTCGGTTACCACTTCGGATTCCATCTGCCTGAGGAGGAAACAATCCTGATCTTCTTCGGATTCCGGGACAGCTTTACGATCATTCCTTGCGCGGATTTCCAAATCGCGCAGATAGTTCAGGCAGCCGTTTCTGACACTGGTATACAAAAAAGTACGAATCGTCTTTTCATTGGGAAAGGCGGACAAATCGTATTTCCAGAAAGCGACGAATACATCTTGTACCAAATCCTCCGCCACATCCTGATCTTTGATTATCCGGGAGGCAAAAAAGCACAATGGACGATGCCAGGAATAAAAAAGCTCCTGGAAAGCTTCTTTTTCCCGTTGTTGCAAACGCCGTATGAAATCTTCCTGATTGATCACTGCCCTTATTCCTACTTTGTGCGTATAAAAGTAAATAAAAACAAATAAAGGTGCAACCGGTATTTCCGATTGCACCTCATTTTCAGCTTACACTTGTCCGCTTATTATTTTACTTCCCAGGTATCCCCGCTATTCAGCAAGTCTTCCATACAATGGATCTTAGAAATTTTCTTTACTTCTTCGATCTGATCGTCCAGAGCCTGGTCGTAAGTATGCGCTTCGACATCACGGATAACTCCCAGGGCAACCGGGAATTCCGGAGCTTTCATATTGACGAGCATCCAATGCAGGAACGGATTGGGATTATGTGCATCGTGAACCAGGATATCTTTTTCAGTGATACCGTCTTTACCGATTTCGACCACTTTCAGCTCACCTGATTTTGCCAATACCAAACCTTTATCTTTGTTTTTACCGAAGATCATCGGTTCACCGTGACGCAAAACGATCTGACGCTCTTCTTTCAACTCTTTATCCGTTACAGCAGAATGAGCACCATCGGCAAAGATGACACAATTCTGAAGCACTTCTACCACAGAAGTTCCCTGGTGTTTTACAGCTGTTTCCAGAATTTCAGCGGTCAAGTTCACGCTGGTATCGATCGAACGGGCGAAAAATTTACCCTGAGCACCGATGCAAAGCTCTCCAGGATTGAAAGGATGCTCGATCGTTCCGTAAGGAGAAGTTTTGGTTTTAGTTCCCAATTTGGTAGTCGGGGAATATTGTCCTTTAGTCAGACCATAAATTTCATTGTTAAACAACAAAATGGTAATATCCACATTCCGGCGGATAGCATGAATAAAATGGTTACCCCCGATAGCCAATGCATCACCATCACCGGAGATCTGCAATATATTCAGTTTCCGGTTGGCATTCTTCGCTCCGGAAGCAATAGCGGCAGCACGTCCATGAATTGTATGGAACCCATAGGTATTCATATAATAAGGGAAACGGGAAGAACATCCGATACCGGAAATCACAGCCCAGGATTCTTTGGGATAGCCCAGTTCAGCCATCGCTTTTTGCACGGAATTAATAATACCGTGATCACCGCAACCCGGACACCATCTGATTTCCTGGTCGCTTTTAAAATCTTTAGGAGTATATTTTAATTCGCTCATTTCAATTTCTAATTTTCGATTTCTGATTCTAAATATCTTTCATCCTTGTTTAAGTCGAAGAGCTTAAATTATTTTATTGATTTTTTCTTTCAATTCTACGACAGTAAAAGGTAATCCAGCCACCTTATTTACTTGCAGGTAATTGAATTCGGGAAATTTACTTTTCAGATATTTAGCAAACTGTCCGAGATTCAATTCACATACGACGATTTTCTTATAACGAGCCAACACATCCCGTGTATTTTTCGGCAGCGGATTGATAAAGTTGAAATGGGCCAAACTGACATCTTTTCCTTCAGCCCGCATTTCAGATACTGTGGTATAAAGGTGACCATAAGTACCTCCCCATCCGACAATCAAAATATCGCCTCCTTCGGGATTACCGTATACTTCCTGTTCGGGCAGATCGTTTGCAATCCGGGCTACTTTTTCTTCACGCAGATCGGTCATGACCTGATGATTCTCGGGCACATAACTGATTGTTCCGGTGATATTCATCTTTTCCAGTCCGCCGATCCGGTGTTCCAAGCCTTTGGTACCGGGTAAAGCCCAGGTTCTGGCCAGAGTTTCGGGATCACGGGCATAGGGTTTATAATCATCACCTTCTTTAGCCAGACGCAATTTTATCTCAGGTAATTTAGCCATGGAAGGAATCAACCAGGGCTGAGCTCCGTTGGCCAGGAAGCCATCGGTCAGCAGGACTACCGGAGTCATATGCTCGAGCGCAATCTTTCCGGCCATAAAAGCATAGTCGAAACAGTTTCCTGAAGTACTGGCAGCGATTACCGGCATCGGACATTCACCATTACGGCCGTAAAGTGCCTGTAATAAGTCGGACTGTTCGGTCTTCGTAGGCAGACCCGTAGAAGGCCCTCCCCGTTGTACATCCACGATCACCAAAGGCAATTCAGCCATAACTGCCAATCCGCAAGCTTCCGATTTCAGCGCCAATCCGGGACCTGAAGTCGTCGTACAGGCAAAATTACCGGCATAGCTGGCACCGATAGCGGTACAGATACCACCGATTTCATCCTCAGCCTGATAAGTCTTAGCACCCAAATCACGACGAAGTGCCAATTCATGCAAAATATCGGTAGCCGGAGTGATCGGATAAGAACCACAGAATAAAGGTAGTCCTGCTTTTTCTGCAGCTGCCAACAATCCCCAGGCTGTGGCCTTATTACCGGTAATCGTACGGTATTTACCTTTCTCGATGGTAGCCGGAGCTACTTTAAAATGAGTGGCTAACGCATGTACATTAGCAGCATAATTATAACCGGCTCTCAACACCATTTTGTTGGCAGAAGCAATAGCCGGTTTTTTGCCGAATTTAATATCGAAGAAAGCTTCGGTATGCTCTACAGATTGCTCGAACATCCAATAGATCATTCCCAAAGCAAACATATTTTTACATCTCAATATCGATTTCTGATCCAAACCGGTCTCTTTCAGCGCTTCGATAGTCAGCTCGGTTACTTTCACCGGAACAACATTATAGTCCGCCAAAGAACCGTCTTCCAACGGATTTGCAGTATAACCGGCCCTTTCGATATGTTTGTCGGTAAAGGCATCGATATCTACAATAATAGTACCTGCTTTTTTAGCCCAACGTAAGTTCGCTTTTAAAGCAGCCGGATTCATAGCCACGAGGACATCGGCATAATCACCCGGAGTAGTAATGTGCTCTTCTCCAATGTGTACCTGGAAACCGGACACGCCACCAACAGTACCTTGCGGGGCACGAATTTCTGCCGGATAATCCGGAAATGTTGCTACGTCATTTCCAAATAAAGCAGCTGTATCCGAAAACTGCTGCCCGGTTAATTGCATTCCGTCTCCCGAATCTCCGGAAAAACGAATGACAACATCATGTTTTTCGATAACTTTTGTCTCTTGACTCATGGTTGAATAAGTAGTTTTAATTGTTGCTGACGTCAATCAGCTTACTTCATTGTAAATGTAAAAGGGAAAATTACCACTTTAACTATTCATTTTAACAATCTTATAACATTCTCCGAATGCTATTTTTATGTTTTAAAACATGGTAAAGGTAGCGAAACCTCCCTTTTAAACAAGTTTAATCCGAACATTTTTTCCTGATTTGCAATAACTCTGATAATCAACGATTCTGCAAACGATTTTCAAGTTTTCGAAACGCTTTAAAATGAAATCGTTCTAAACAATCTTCCCAAAAACGACATTTTTTTTGTATAGAGCGCTCACGTTTGCGGAATTATCGCTTAAAATGTCTTTTTTATTACAAATTATTACTTTATCGTATTTTTTGTTTTTTTTAATAGAATCCTTCTTCTTTTTTTTTTTCCTTTACGTATGACTCTAAAAATGGATACGCATGAATAGAATACTACTCTTTTTCTGTTTACTTTTCGGGTTATACTCCTGTCACACCCCAAGTACGACAAAAACACCACCGGCTAACATTGTCTCCGAATTCAGGATAACGTCTACTCAGGTCGGAGCCATCCGAAAGGGTATGACGATAAAAGAATTGTATGCAGCTCTACCGGAAGACCGGATCAAAAAACTGAAAACCCGTACCGAGTTATCCAACGAGACTGCCGACTATTACTATATCTATGGCGATAGTTCCCGTTTACTCCTCAT
The DNA here is from genome assembly GCF_000980295.1 of Odoribacter sp. N54.MGS-14. Classification (NCBI taxonomy): domain Bacteria; kingdom Pseudomonadati; phylum Bacteroidota; class Bacteroidia; order Bacteroidales; family Odoribacteraceae; genus Odoribacter; species Odoribacter sp. N54.MGS-14. The sequence continues at coordinate 30,660 of NZ_LARL01000034.1, forward strand.
TGTCAATACCGAACGGCAAAACGACGAACGCTCGCGTATTTCCCGAATCATCGTAAAAGATAAACGTTTCCAGACAGCCTCGGGAATCGGACTGGCTTCCACCGTAGGAACAATCAGAACGGCTTATCCTCATAGTCAGTTTCTACCTTCGGTAGATGAAATCATCCTATATGTCCCGGAAATAGATGCCAATTTCGAAATAAACAAACGACTCCTCCCTCCTTCACTAGCCATCGACTCGACCGGAGAGATCGCCCCCGACAGTATACCCGCCCAAACCAAAGTAACCGACCTGTCTATCTTTTGGGATTACAGTATTAAAAATCTGGCCGACAAAACCTTCTGGAAAGACCTGACTCACCGGTTTACCAATTGGGTAATCACCCAAGTACCTTCTATAATCATCCTCACTCTTATTTTTATCGGCTTATTACGACTACTCAATTATATCGTCAAAAAATTAAATAAAGCGGCCAAACGACGGGTACACCTCAATGAAAATATCGACGACGCAGAAGGCAACAAAAGAATAGAGACCTTATCCGGTATTATCTTAGGGGTTGGAAAAATATTCTTATGGACCATATTCGTGCTGATCATGCTGAGTAAGTTCAACATCAATATCGGTCCGATCCTCGCCAGTGCCGGAATCGTCGGATTGGCAGTAGGTTTCGGTGCCCAGGAATTAGTCCGGGACTTTATCTCGGGATTCTTTATCCTATTGGAGGATCAAATCCGGACAGGAGACGTGGCGATCATCAACGGTACGACAGGAACCGTAGAGAAAATAGAGATGCGAACGACGACCTTACGGGACGCTTCGGGGGTCGTTCACATTTTTCAAAACGGTAAAATCAACTCCTTATCGAATATGACCAAAGGCTGGTCGGCAATAGTAGTCGATATCGGCGTAGCTTACAAAGAAGACACGGACCATGTCAACGAAATAATGAAACAAGTGGGTGACGAACTCATGAAAGACGCTGCCTGGCAATCGATCCTTATGGGGGTAGATTTATGGGGAGTAGATAGTTTCGGCGACAGTTCCGTGATTCTGAAAGTAAAACTGACGACTAAATCAGGACAGCAGTGGGCAGCCAGCCGGGAATTCCGCCGCCGGATCAAAAAAGCTTTCGACGCCCAGCACATCGAAATCCCATTTCCACAAGTCAGCCTGAACACCGGCTCCGGAACAGGGGCTATGCCGGTGAAAATAGAAAGTTAAAAAGCGATAAGCTATAAGCTAAAAGCTTATGAGGAGTTCTATAAATTAAAATATTGTAGTACAGTTGTTTATATGGTTCCAAGAGCGTAAATTTGCAGAAAATAAGA
>NZ_LARL01000204.1:0-219 GCF_000980295.1 Odoribacter sp. N54.MGS-14
AGTCCTATAGCTCAGTTGGTTAGAGCGCTACACTGATAATGTAGAGGTCGGCAGTTCAACTCTGCCTGGGACTACCAAGCTCAAGAACGAGGAACAGCGAAAGCTGAAAGCTAAAAGCTAAAAAACGATATTCTTGAACAACCTCTTGGGGGATTAGCTCAGCTGGCTAGAGCATCTGCCTTGCACGCAGAGGGTCAACGGTTCGAATCCGTTATTCTC
>NZ_LARL01000205.1:0-214 GCF_000980295.1 Odoribacter sp. N54.MGS-14
ACGCGAGCTGGGTTCAGAACGTCGTGAGACAGTTCGGTCCCTATCCGGCGCGGGCGTAGGATATTTGAGAGGAGCTGCCCTTAGTACGAGAGGACCGGGGTGGACTGGCCTCTGGTGTATCTGTTGAGCCATCAGGCTCATGGCAGAGTAGCCAAGCCGGGACGGGATAAACGCTGAAGGCATCTAAGCGTGAAGCCCCCCTCAAGATGAGATA
>NZ_LARL01000206.1:0-208 GCF_000980295.1 Odoribacter sp. N54.MGS-14
GGGAGCAAACAGGATTAGATACCCTGGTAGTCCACGCCGTAAACGATGGATACTAGGTGTAGGAGGTATCGACCCCTTCTGTGCCGCAGTTAACACAATAAGTATCCCACCTGGGGAGTACGGTCGCAAGATTGAAACTCAAAGGAATTGACGGGGGCCCGCACAAGCAGTGGAGTATGTGGTTTAATTCGAAGCAACGCGAAGAACC
>NZ_LARL01000208.1:0-208 GCF_000980295.1 Odoribacter sp. N54.MGS-14
AACTGACGCTGAGGCTCGAAAGCGTGGGGAGCAAACAGGATTAGATACCCTGGTAGTCCACGCCGTAAACGATGAGTGCTAGGTGTCGGGGAGGAATCCTCGGTGCCGCAGCTAACGCAATAAGCACTCCACCTGGGGAGTACGACCGCAAGGTTGAAACTCAAAGGAATTGACGGGGGCCCGCACAAGCGGTGGAGCATGTGGTTTA
>NZ_LARL01000207.1:0-207 GCF_000980295.1 Odoribacter sp. N54.MGS-14
AAAGTGGGATTGCCATCGCTCAACGGATAAAAGCTACCCTGGGGATAACAGGCTTATCACTCCCAAGAGTTCACATCGACGGAGTGGTTTGGCACCTCGATGTCGGCTCATCGCATCCTGGGGCTGTAGCAGGTCCCAAGGGTTGGGCTGTTCGCCCATTAAAGCGGTACGCGAGCTGGGTTCAGAACGTCGTGAGACAGTTCGGTC
>NZ_LARL01000209.1:0-202 GCF_000980295.1 Odoribacter sp. N54.MGS-14
AGAGCGCGAGACGGGACTCGAACCCGCGACCCCGACCTTGGCAAGGTCGTGCTCCACCAACTGAGCCACTCGCGCATGTTTTTGTGCTTCCGATTTGAAACACGTCAGCAATATAAAGTTTTATGAGAGCGCGAGACGGGACTCGAACCCGCGACCCCGACCTTGGCAAGGTCGTGCTCCACCAACTGAGCCACTCGCGCAT
>NZ_LARL01000036.1:0-31742 GCF_000980295.1 Odoribacter sp. N54.MGS-14
CCAATACCAGGCCATGCATCTGCCAGGATATTCCGATAGCTTTAATCTCAGTTCCTGCTATATGGGCCTGTTGCATAACCGAATTGTGGGCTTTTTTTAAATTATTCCACCACATTTCCGGATCTTGTTCCGCCCAACCGGGGTGTCTGGCAGAAATGGGCATTTCTGTTTTCGGGAAAAAATCAGAGGCAATCATTTGTCCGGTGACTGCGTCGATCAGGCAAGCTTTTACGGAAGAGCTGCCGATATCATAACCTATTAAATACATGGCTACATCGATTTTAAATACTTACATTACGTTTTTTGTACAATATCCGGTCGAATCTAAATAACCGGGCAGCCCGATGGGCTACTCTCTGTTCCTTTTCTTCTAAAGGAATCACATATTCCATTCCTGCCATTTTTTTCTGAAAATTACGGACATCACATTTTTTGTGATAGACAGCTTCATATAAATGGCGCAAGGCAGAAGCCGTAAATTTTGTGGGGAGTAATCCGAACAGGATAGAAGGTTCGTGCTCCCCCCAATTGCGGATTGCTTGTAAAGCTTCTTCGACAATTTGATTGTGATCAAACGGAAGAGAAGGAAGTTCACTTACGGGGTACCAAACAACTTTTTTGTATTTGGATACCGTATGCAATTTCCGGTCGATTTTACAGATAGACAAATAAGCGATCGTAATCAGGCGGTCGATCTGATTGTGATATTCTTGTTGCAACCAAAGGGTGTCTGCCGGGTTAGACGTCCGTTGCAAAGAAGTAAAACTTTTGAACTGTTTCAGTACCATTTTTTTGATACCTGTAAGTTCACTCAGTACCCTCGCGGCTGCACTATCGGCGTCTTCTTCCTGATAGATCAGGCTTCCCGGTAATTTCAGATGCCCTTCGTTAGCAGAAAGCGTGTTTCGTTCAACAAGTAATACATGCAGTTGATTCCGGTCAAAACCGAATATGACACAATCGGTAGAAACAAAGGTCTGCATGAATCGGGTATTTCCGGTTTGTTTTTCCATTATAACGGTTCTTTTTTGTAGGATAAACTTACGGACTTTATCTTTTAAAAGCAAGTATTTGATTGCAAAATTTAATTGCAATTTATTGATATATAGTTGTTTGTATATGGGTATAAATACAATAAGTCGTCGTCGGTTTATAATGAAAATCACAATAAACACAGGGCTGAATGAGGAAGGGAGAGGTGATTTAAAAGAGTCATTTTTACAATAACTCCGACCACTTTGATGGGCATAGTGAAAATTGGGTCCTGACTTGAAATTTCGAAACCTGACTTCGTTTTCGCTAATCGGCGGAGAAAGGTTTAGCTATGCCGGGGTTTCGGTTGATCTTTTTAGAAAAAAACGGCGTTTTATTTATATTTGCAGGGAGAAACAGATCAGGTCGATGGAAAACAGGAAAAGGCTTTGGATATTCAATCCGGATTGTGAGATGGCGATTGCCAATGGAAGTAAATACTATATGCCTCCGGCTAATGTGGTGACCATGGCTGAAGATTTGGCGGTTTTACCTGTATTTCTGGGAGAATCGGAAGATGATTGGGTCTTAGTCAGGAATTTACCGGATCCGGCATTTATGGCATCGGTTTATGAGCCTTTGCATTTGAAGGCCGGTTTTATTCAGGAGGCAGAAGCCGGGATTTTGGGAGAGGTGAAAGGGGAACCGTGGGGATGGAGTCCGAAAATGTGCCATTGGCTGGCCGAACGGGGGATGGGGGAGGAGTGGAAGACGGAACGAAAAGAGTGGTATAGCCGCAGGAAAGCCCGGGAAGGGTTGATTCGTTTGTTCGGTTTGATTCCTGATCTGGAAAAGGAAGTGATTCCGGAGACAGGTTATTCTATCGAAGAGATCGAACAGAAAATGAAAACCGGAAAATACCTGGTGAAAGCGCCCTGGTCTTCTTCGGGGAAAGGTATTCTGGTACTCGGAAAACCTATTGCTGTGAAAGAGAAAGAACGATTACACGGGATATTGAAACGGCAGGGGTATGTTATGTTGGAAAAAAAATTGAATAAGGTACTGGATTTTGCCATGGAGTTTTGTGCAGGAAGGCAAGGGGTGGAATTTATCGGATGGTCGGTATTTTCTACCGGCCTGAACGGTGAATATCGCGGGAATTATCTGGGAGCTCAAGCGTATATTGAGCAATTACTGGGAAGTAAATTAGGAGAAGAAAAGTTGCAGTCGCTGAAACAGGAATTGCCGGATATGATTGCCGGGATTTTGCCCGATTACCGGGGATATTTAGGGATAGATATGATGATTTATTCCGACTCTGCGGGAAAGTATAGAGTGCAACCTTGCCTGGAAATCAATCTGCGTTATAATATGGGAATAGTCGCCCTTATGTTGAGCCGGCGATATTTGGACGAACATGCGGAAGGAGAGTTCACGGTTCGTTATTATGCCAAAGCGGGGGAGGCCTGGCAGGAGCACAGGCATTTGCAACAGCTCTATCCGGCCGTATATAAAAATAACCGGATAAAATCCGGTTATTTAAATCTGACTCCAGTCAATGAAGCCACCCATTTTGTGGCATCCCTGATTTGTTATTGAATCTTGGTATCTTTCAGAATTACATCGTGTGCTCCTCCTTCGACAATAGAAGTAGAGGACACCAAGGTGATTTTTGCTCTTTCCTGTAATTGAGGAATCGTAACGGAACCACAGCTACACATGGTCGATTTGATTTTGCCCAGGGTGATTTCCAGATTGTCTTTCATTTTTCCGGCATATGGAACATAACTGTCGACCCCTTCTTCGAATTTCAGGGCAGCTTTACTGTTTCCTCCCATATCGTAGCGTTGCCAGTTTTGAGCACGGTTGGATCCTTCTCCCCAATATTCTTTCACATAGCTATTACCGATAGCCAGTTTTTTACTCGGACTCTCGTCGAAGCGGGCAAAGTAGCGTCCCATCATCAGGAAGTCGGCGCCCATGGCCAATGCTAAGGTCATGTGATAGTCATGTACAAGTCCTCCGTCGGAACAGATCGGAATATAAATACCGGTTTGTTCGAAATATTCCTGACGAGCCTGGCATACTTCGATCAGAGCAGTCGCCTGTCCCCGGCCGATCCCTTTTTGCTCACGAGTGATACAGATAGAACCACCGCCGATCCCTACTTTTACAAAATCGGCTCCGGCTTTCACCAGATATAAGAATCCTTCTTTATCCACCACATTACCACCGCCTACCTTGACTTCTTCGTTATACGTTTCTTTAATCCAGCGGATCGTTTCGTATTGCCATTCCGAAAAACCGTCGGAAGAATCTACTACCAGCACATCTACTCCGGCATCTACCAAGGCAGGTACCCGTTCTTTAAAGTCGCGGCTGTTAATTCCGGCTCCGACCATCAGTTTTTTATGGCTGTCGAGCAATTCATTGGGATTTTCTATATGATTGTCGTAGTCTTTGCGGAAGACAAAATATTGAAGTCTTTGATTGTCGTCTATAATCGGAAGGCAATTCAACTTATGATCCCAGATGATCGTATTGGCTTCACTTAAAGTCAGCCCCAACTTTCCTACAATCAGATTTTCGAAAGGAGTCATGAAATCAACTACCGGTTTATCTAACGGATCTGTTTTCAACCGATAATCCCGGCTTGTAATCATACCTAATAATTTTCCATTAGGGGTTCCGTCATCCGTAATGGCGACACTGGCGTGTCCGGTTTGTTCCTTTAAGCGAACAACATCCTGTAGGGTACAATCGGGACGTAAATTAGAATCACTCACTACAAATCCGGCTTTGAATTTCTTTACCCGCCTTACCATCTCGGCCTGACTTTCGATAGGTTGAGAACCGAAAATAAACGACAAACCTCCGTTACGGGCTAAGGCAATAGCCAGACCGTCGTCGGAGACTGCCTGCATCACTGCAGATACAAACGGAATGTTCAATTGTATTTTCGAGGTTTCCCCTTGACGGAATTTGACAACCGGCGTTTTCAAGGAAACATTGTCAGGAGTACACTCTTTGGTGGTGAGTGACGGAATTAACAGATATTCTCCAAATGTACGTGATACTTCTTTAATGTAATGAGCCATATGCTGTGGATTTTTAAAAATTGAGCGAAATTACTCAATTCCCGCTTAAATCCCAAGCCCGATCTGTTATTTTTTACTTAATTTTAGAGGTAGTCCTGGAATTTTTCGGACTTAGAATGAATCTTTCGATTTCAATATTTGATCGATGACCGGTGTGATATCCTGATTTTTGTGAATACGTAACGGTTTAACTCCGGCATCTTCAGCACATTTTACATCCTTTGAGCTATCCCCGATAAACCAGGATCGCTTCTTATCGATATGGAATTCTTCGATGGCCAGGTTGACCATATAAGGAGAAGGTTTCCGGCAAACACAGGTTTTTATGCTTTCATGGTGGGGACAATAATAGATCTTAGTCAGGGTCACTCCATGCTTTTCCAATTCGGCACACATCTTTTCGTGTACTTTGAACATATCTTCCCGGGTATATATCCCTTTAGCGATTCCTCCCTGATTGGTGATGACGATCAAAAGATAACCGGCTTTCTGAAGACGTTTCAAGCCTTCGATGACTCCCGGATTGAATACAAAGTCCTCCGGTTTGTATATATAATAATGTCCTTCGTCCGAATTGATCGTGCCGTCCCGGTCCAAAAATACGGCTTTATTCAAAGGTTGGGTCGATATTGAAGTAGTTGTTCTTTTCATATGGTTTAATACGTTCTTGGGATGATTATAGTTACTTGTCCGGGAATATTAATGCATGATTTTGAATATCAGCTCTTTCAGTAATTCTCCGTCCGAAATATTCGCATTACCTACCCCTTTGGATTTCATGTCGTATTCCCGCAGCAAGGAGATCGTGGTTGCACATTTCATGGCATTATAGATTTTACCTCCGTCGATATAGTCTTTCATAAAAAAAGGATGTACACCTAATAACCTGGCCATTTCCTGAGTATTGGGCGTCGTTTTTTTCTGATAGTGATAGGTCAGCAGGTTCAGGAAATACCTGAAAAGGGTGGTGATGGTCAATACCAGGGGATTGTTTTTCGGGTTGGCTTCAAAGTAGTTCACAATCTGATTGGCTTTTAGGAAATCCTTACGAATTATGGCACTCAGGAGCTCGAAACTATTGAAGTCTTTACTGATTCCTGTATGTTCCTCGACCAGAGATTCCTGTATTTCACCTCCCTGAGGTAAAAGCAGTACCAGCTTATCGATTTCATTCGCTACCCGGCTCAGATCGGTTCCCAAGCTTTCGGCCAGGATACCGGCTGCTTTAGTCGTGATTCCATATGATTTTTCTTTACAATAACCGATGATCCATTCCGGAATCTTGTTGTCATAAAGTTTGGCCGATTCGAAATAAATACAATGGGGAGTATTCCCGAGTTTTTTAAATACTCCCTTACGTTTGTCCGGTTTCTTATTTTTATACGCCAGGACCAGAATGGTCGAATTTTGGTAATGATCGATATAAGGTAATAGATTGTCGAAGTCCCGGATATTCTGAGCTTCCCGGACAATGACCACCTGTCGTTCGGACATCATTGGAAAACGGCGGGCGGTATCGGTGATCGTACTCATCGATACATCGTTCCCATATAAAACAGTTTGGTTAAATGCCTTTTCATCCTCGGTCAGCACGGTATTTTCGAGTAATGCAGTCAACCGGTCGATAAAAAAAGGTTCCTCACCGCATAGAAAATAGATGGGTTTATATTTCCGGGCCTTGATATCTTTCCTGATCTCTTCGAATGTCATCGTTTTACAATTTGTTAATGCGCCGATAATTGGGCTGAACAATCTATGCAAAGTTAGAAAAACTTTTTACCTTTTGGATTCTGACAGGATTTTTTGTACAATTTCCTCGATTTCGGCATCTTCGCCTTGCGGATCATAGGCTGCTTTCAGGTTATTTCCGAAGATTAAAGCGATCGATTGCCAAAAGTAGGCATTTACCGTCCCCCGGTATTCCCGGATGTGCGCGAAAGAAGTGTGGCTGGTTTCCCGGTAGATTAATCGGATCAAAATCCGTCCCTGGGTAATGCTGAGTTTCATCAGGGGGGCCTTGAACGTTTTCATCAGCTGGTTGTATTCTTCCTTGATGATCTTTTTACGATCGGCTTCCCGGGTGACGGCCGACAGTTTCTGTTCGATCTCATTGACTTTACCGGCAGCTATCCGGGCATAGGGATATACTTTCCGGACATTATATTCCAACCGGGTTTGCCGCCGGTGCTGACGCTGAAACCAGCCGGCATTTTTATTTTTCTGCCGGACACTGACTTCTTCCAGCCAAACATGAGGGAGGGTATCACCTTTCCAGAAGATGGAACGGACGACTTCTTTTTGTTGGGCCGACAGACAATTTATGCAAAATATAAAAAGTATGACCGTGAATATTCTCGGCATCACAAAATAATTTGTTATTTTTGGCTCGTAAAAATACGAATTATTGTGGACGAACAATTTCAGGATTTATTTAAAATAAGAAGGAATCGTAAAAAAGTGGAGATTGGCAATATTTTGATTGCCGAACCATTTCTGCAAGGGAAATATTTTTCCCGGTCCGTTATTTTTATGGTAGAACATGACGAAAAGGGAAGTATCGGTTTTGTTTTGAATAAGCCGATGGCTTACACCACTTCGGATCTGGTTACGGAATTAGCCGGATTGGAATATCCTGTCTATATCGGTGGCCCTGTCGAACAAAATCAACTGTATTATCTTCATAATCATGCAGAAGTTGAAGATGCTTTGCAAATTGTGCCGGGTATCTATTGGGGGGGCGATTTCTCGAAACTGACTCGTTTGTTGCAGGAGGGGAAAATACAGCCGGGGGAAGTTCGCTTTTTTGCCGGATATAGTGGCTGGGATGCCGGTCAACTGGATCGGGAGTTGGATGAGAATTCGTGGATGGTAGGGGATATTACTCCTGCGCGTTTTTTCGAAATTCCTAACGATAATTTATGGGAAGCTTCGATGAGCGGATTGGGAGGACGTTACCGGATTTGGGCTAATTTTCCCAAAGATCCGATTATGAATTAATTCGTGAAAAACGAATCAGATAAAATAGCAGGCCGTTCTATCGCTGTCCCTTCGGGGAAAGAGGAAAGTCCGGGCAACACAGGGCATCGTGCTTCTTAACGGGAAGATGTTCGTGAGGGCATAGTAACGTAACAGAAAAAAACCGTTTCACGAAGATTCGTTTTCGCTTGAAATAAGGGTGAAAAGGTGGGGTAAGAGCCCACCGGTACTGCAGGTAACTGTGGTAGCCGTACGTCTCACGAGTTGCAAGGCCATGTATACCGGCGCATTCGATTAGCCCGATCGATGCCGGGGGGTAGGCTGCTAGAGCTGCAAAGTGATTTGCAGAGTAGATAAATGATAGAAACCGTAAGGTACAGAACCCGGCTTACAGGCCTGCTATTTTTTTATTTTACACTAAACAGGAAAGCTGTTGCCGAACTGTTTAAAATATAGTTTGATTAAACCAGATTGAAATGAAATCGATACGTGAGATTTACAATATCGGATACGGACCGTCTTCCAGTCATACGATGGGACCGAGCCGTGCTGCCGGATTATTTTTGGAAAAGAACCCCGGAGCAGAAAAGTTCAGGGTCACACTTTACGGAAGTTTGGCGCTGACGGGGAAAGGCCATGGTACAGACAGTGCTATTCTGAAGGTTATAGACCGTCCCGATGCTGTAGAGATCGTTTGGAAACCGGATATCAGTCTGCCCCGCCATCCCAATGGGATGTTGTTCGAGGCTTTTGTACAAGGGAATACGGTTGATAGTTGGGAGGTATATAGTGTGGGTGGAGGCGCATTGTGGGACGAGTTGGGTACTTTCGACGACGGAAATCTCTACCCGGAGACAAGTATGGCCGAGGTGATGAAATGGTGTCTGGACGAAGGATGTACTTTTGTAGATTATGTAGAAAAATACGAGGGAAGTGAGATATTCACTTATCTGGAAGAGGTGTGGAAACAGATGCAGGAGACGGTAGAGAAAGGCCTGGTGACGGAGGGTGTACTGCCCGGAGCCTTGAAATTGGCCCGGAAAGCAAGTTCCTATAATATTAAAGCTCTGCAATCGTCCGGGTCTTCCCGGCCGATGGGTATGCTTTTCGCGGCAGCTTTAGCTGTCTCGGAAGAAAATGCCGGTGGTGGCCGGGTGGTAACTGCTCCTACTTGTGGGGCTTCCGGAGTTTTGCCGGCTTTGATGTATTTCATGAAATACGATCAGGAGATGCCGGATTACCGGATTATCCGGGGATTGGCAACTGCCGGGTTGATCGGTAATATTGTGAAAAGTAACGGTTCGATTTCAGGAGCCGAAGTGGGATGCCAGGGCGAGTTGGGGACTGCCTGTGCAATGGCAGCCGGAGCAGCTACCCAGATTTGGGGAGGTACTCCCCGGCAGATCGAATATGCTGCCGAAATGGGATTCGAGCATAATTTGGGACTGACTTGCGATCCTGTGATGGGATACGTACAGATTCCCTGTATCGAACGGAATGCTTTTGTAGCTCAAAAGGCTCGGGAAGCTGCTTTGTACGCCCTGTTTTCCGACGGTCGGCACATGGTTTCTTTCGACGATGTGGTGAAGACGATGATGGAAACCGGGAGGGATATGCAGGCCAAATACCGGGAAACCAGTTTGGGCGGATTAGCTCATGTATGCTTGAGGGAGCTAAGCCATATGCCCCGGAAAAATAAGAAGTAAAACGCAACTAAAACGATTAACCGACGTTAATCCAATAGATTTTAAAACAGATAAAGATGGATAGGATAAGACTGAAAGTTTTAGGTCTGTCGTATAGTATGTCGCAGGCCGGTGCATACGCTCTGATTTTAGCCGATGAGCAGGATATGCATCGGATTCCGATCGTTATCGGGATGCCTGAAGCACAGTCGATAGCTATTCAGCTTGAAAAGATGCAGACTCAGCGGCCGTTGACTCACGACCTGATCAAGAAGTTGGCGGATGCGTTGCAAGTCACTTTAAAAGAAGCTTTTATCTATCGTCTGGATTCCGGAATTTTTTATTCGGAATTGCTATTTGAGAAAAATACTCAACAAATCAAAATAGATTCCCGGACATCGGATGCCATTGCTTTGGCTTTGCGTTATGATTGTCCTATTTATTCTACGCCTGAAATTGTGGAAAAGGCCGGTATTGCGGTCGGTCAGGAAACAGGACAGACCGAATCCCCCGAAAAAGAAGAGGTCGTGCAACAACCCTATTCCGTTCAGGAATTGACCCGGATGCTGGACGAGGCTGTCCGGAATGAAGAGTATGAAAAGGCATCGAAGATCAGGGATCTGCTAAAAGAGATGGGGAAATAAAATATCAGGATGACTTATCTGATCACCTTTTTTGTAAATTTGTGATTCGGAAATTAAACTACACAGTAATATAATGAATTATGGACAGTATTAAGTTTGATTACAGTAAAATCTGTAATTTCGTCACTAAAGAAGAAATGGTTGCCCTGTATCCTGAGGCCCGGCAGGCATTGAAAAGCCTGAAAGAGGGAACCGGTAAAGGGAGTGATTTTTTAGGATGGTTGAACCTGCCTGTAGAAATCACCTCTGAACAGTTGGCAGATATCGAGAAAACGGCAGCCGAACTTAGAGCACGTACTCAGGTAATGGTCGTTATCGGTATCGGAGGCTCTTATCTGGGGGCACGGGCTGTCATCGAGGCTTTGGCAGATAGTTTCCACAACTATGAAAATACCGGTATGAAAGTGATTTTTGCAGGTCATAATATCGGTGAAGATTATTACCATGAATTGATTCACTACCTTCAGAATAAAGAGTTCGGTATCTGCGTGATTTCGAAATCAGGAACGACAACCGAACCGGCCATCGCTTTTCGTTTATTGAAAGAATTGCTGGAAGCTAAAGTAGGTAAAGAAGAAGCTGGAAAGCGAATTGTGGCGATTACGGATGCTTCGAAGGGAGCTTTACGTACATTAGCCGATCAGGAAGGATATAAAACTTTCGTTATCCCGGATAATGTAGGAGGACGTTTCTCCGTTCTGACACCGGTGGGATTATTGCCTATCGCTATCGCTGGGTTCGACATCAAAGAATTGGTTCAGGGAGCTATAGAAATGCGTAAGGCTTGCATCGATGACGAAAAAAGTATCGCCCTGGAATATGCCGTGGCCCGGACAGCTCTTTACCGGAAAGGATATGCCGTGGAATTGTTAGCTAACTTTAATCCGAAACTGCACTATATCACCGAGTGGTGGAAACAGCTTTACGGCGAGAGTGAAGGGAAAGAAAACAAAGGTATCTTCCCGGCAGGTGTTGATTTTACAACCGATTTGCATTCCATGGGGCAGTATATCCAGCAAGGGGTGCGCATGTTGATGGAAACCGTAATCTCTGTCGGGAAACCCCACTATCAGGTGCAGATTCCTTCGGATGCCGCTAATCTGGATAAGCTGAATTTTCTGGCCGGGAAACGGGTAGACGAAGTGAACAAAATGGCCGAACTGGGTACCCAAATTGCACACGTCGACGGCGGAGTGCCGAATATGAAGGTTTGTATGCCGGCTTTAACCGCTCAGTATATCGGGCAACTGTTTTATTTCTTCGAATTGGCTTGTGGTATCTCCGGAAGTATGTTGGGCGTGAATCCATTCGACCAACCAGGAGTGGAAGCCTATAAAAACAATATGTTTGCCCTGCTGGACAAACCCGGATATGAAGAAGCTTCCAAAGCGATTAAAGCAAAAATTTAGAAAACAGGATTTTTATCCGATAGAATGTATGCAGTCTGAAACATTCAGGCTGCATTTATTATTTCATAGAAAAGTGATATAAACTTAAACCGCTGTAACTATTAAATGGCAGGTATATTTTTTCTTTCTATTCTGATCACCGAAGACGAATAAGTATAAAAATAGTGCTGGAATTAAATCGGTTAGTAAAGTCCGTCGATTTTATGAACTAATTATACTTACGTTTCGATACTTCATTTTTCGGCGTTTTTATTTATTTTTGCTGTGCACAATAACAATAAAATAAGACTATGAGAACTATCGCAATCCTGTGTGGCGGAGGACCGGCACCGGGTATTAATACAGTTGTGGCAACTGTAACCAAAGTGTTTTTGAAAGACGGATTCCGGGTTTTGGCTATCCACGAAGGGTATAAAGGATTATTTGCTGCACATCCCGAGGTGGAGGAACTGACTTATGAAAAAGCCGATCAAATCTACAGCCGTGGAGGCTCTGCCATAAAGATGAGCCGTTTTAAACCGGAAGACCAGGATTTCACGACAGCTTTGTTTGTAAAAGAAGGTATTGAATTGCTGGTGACTATCGGAGGAGACGATACCGCTTCGACGGCTAACCGACTGACGAAATATCTGGCAGCTCATCAGGTGAATATCCGGAATATCCATGTCCCTAAGACAATAGACAATGACCTGCCTCTGCCGGAAGGTATACCGACTTTCGGGTTTACTTCCGCCAAAGAAATGGGGGTGACTATCGGTAAAGTGATAAAAGCAGAGGCATCTACGACCCAAAACTGGTATCTACTGATGTCTATGGGAAGGGAAGCCGGCCACCTGGCTTTCGAGATCGGTAAGGGGATACATGCTTCCATGATCATTATCCCGGAAATGTTCAATAAGACACAAATTACGATCGATAAAATTGTTCGCCTGATCATATCTTCCATGATCAAACGCCGGATCGTGGGGCAGAAATTCGGTGTCGTTGTAGTAGGTGAAGGAATTTTTCATTTTCTACAGGATGAAGATATTGCTTCTTCCGGAATCACTTTCGATTATGACGCTCACGGACATCCTGAATTGTCGGAAGTGAGTAAAGCCCATGTGATCAGTAAAATACTTAAAAACCGGTTGAAAGAACTGAATCTGGATATTATTTGCCGTCCGGTAGAAGTGGGGTATTCTTTGAGGTGTGTGGATCCTTCGGCTTTTGATTTGACTTATTGCACCACTTTGGGAATCGGAGTGAAAAAACTTTATGACGAAGGACATTCCGGTTGTATGGTTGCGGTAAATCTCGAAGAAGAAGTAATCCCTGTGTATCTGAAGGATGTAGAAGACGAGCATGGCAAAATCCGTACCCGTTTGGTGAATATCGATAAAGAAGTAGTACGACAAACCCTGGCTGAAAATATTTACTACCTTACTGCTCAGGATCGCTCTCTGGCGCGTAAATGGCTGGCCGATCCGGAACCGTTCGAGTATGAGAGAATATTAGGATGATAATTACGTTTTCATTATGCTGGCATACACCTATATTGAACAAGGGAAATTCGAATTACTGGAAAAGCAGAGACCGCAAATAAAAGACTCGCGTGATGCTATTGTACGTGTAACGCTTAGCAGTATTTGTACCAGTGATCTGCACATAAAACACGGCAGTGTCCCCCGGGCTCTACCCGGAATAACAGTCGGGCACGAAATGGTGGGTATCGTAGAAGAGATCGGTATTGATGTCGGTTCGGTCAAGCCCGGAGACAGGGTCACTGTAAATGTCGAGACATTTTGCGGGGAATGTTTTTTCTGCAAACGGGGATATGTAAATAATTGCACCGATCCGGACGGAGGATGGGCTTTAGGGTGTCGTATCGATGGAGGGCAGGCCGAATATGTGCGGGTTCCTTATGCCGACCGGGGATTGAACCGTATTCCCGATACCGTTAGTGACGAACAGGCTTTGTTTGTCGGCGATGTGCTGGCTACGGGTTTTTGGGCTTCCCGCATTTCGGAGATTTCCCGGGAGGATACCGTCCTTATTATCGGTGCCGGTCCTACCGGAGTCTGTACCTTACTTTGTACTCTGCTAAAACATCCCAAACGTATTATCGTTTGTGAAAAATCTCCTGAGCGAATCCGTTTTATTCAGGAATATTATCCGGAGGTAGAGGTAACTACACCGGAAGACTGCAAAAATTTCGTACTTCAAAACAGTGAGCATGGTGGAGCCGATGTGGTGTTGGAGGTGGCGGGAGGGGCGGACACCTTCCGTTTGGCATGGGATTGTGCCCGTCCCAATGCCATTGTCACCATCGTAGCTCTTTACGATAAACCCCAACTTCTTCCTTTACCCGATATGTATGGTAAGAACCTGATCTTTAAAACCGGTGGAGTTGACGGTTGTGATTGTGCCGAGATCCTCCGGTTAATCGAGGAAGGGAAAATAGATACGACTCCTCTCATTACTCATAGATTCCCGCTGAAGGATATCGGAAAAGCTTACCATATCTTTGAAAACAAACTGGATGGGGTAATTAAGGTGGCCATAATTTCAAAAGTGGGCCATTTATAGAATAGGAATTTTATAAATCAGCCCCAGGGAGAAGGTTTGAGGATGTTCGTCCAAAGCCTGAAAATTTTTTCCCAAAGCCGTATAGGTGTATCGTTTCCCCCGGTAGGCTGCGAAGAAATGGAGATTTTCTTTCATCGGATAATATTCGATACCACCCTGATATCCCCAGGTGGTTCTGTATTTTCCGGATAGTAGGAGCCCGTTGCTTTTTCTGATTTCAGCCGTTTCATACATCCCTTTGGCAAACAGGTTGAGTTTCGGGAAAATACGGTAATTGATACGGCTCACCAGAGATAGATAGCCGCTGTGTTGTGCACGCACAGGTTGATCTTCCCGGTAGGTAATGCCGGAAATAATACCCAGTTTGTCTATATCTTCTGCCGAATACATCACATCGAAATACAGGTTGAATCTTTCCTGTACCCAGGCTGCTGCCAAAGCCAGAAAATAGACATTTTGCTTTTCGCCTTCGTGGAATAAAGAAAAAGAACAGCGGGTGAGTAAATGTTCGTTCAGAAAATTGCCGTTCCAGTTTAGGGTATAGCCGAGGGGGGCTTTGGCTGCTTTGACTTTTTCAGGGAGAGGACCGTAAGTGTCGTCGGCTTTTCCGGAATGTCCGTCGACGATCTGGAAACGGATTTCTTGGGTCGGTGTCAGCCACCAGCAAAGATTGGCGCCGACCAGAAAGCAGGTGATCTCATTTCCCAGGTCCGAATATTCATAAACTTCTGCCGGATTGGCATCGTATTCGAAACCTCCGAAATCGGCGTATTGTTTACCGATAAAAGTCGATACGGTAGGAGTGATCCGGAACCCGACACCGAGACAATCGATAGAAGAGGGCATATTGTCGAGCTGTCCGGGGGTATTGCTCCGGTTCAGATGCTGCAACCATTTGTAATAGATCCGGTCGGTGACGTCACCACTGACTTCCAGACGCAGATAATCTACCCGAAAAGCCGATTTTTCGGTAGACTGGCTGGATAAGGCGGTATGATAAGCGATCCGGGTATTTAAATCGACATGCGGCAAACGATTGCGTTTGGAAAGGCCGGAAAGCTTTTCAAAAAGGGTTTGTCCTTTGAGGGAATCTACCCATAAAGAGGCCGGCGCAGCATAGCACAACAAAATAAAAAGCCCCAGGAGGCTAAAGTATCGGATCTGATTCATATTTTTTATATTCACGGTTTACAGGCCGCAAAAATAATCATTTCACGATAATAATTGTGCGGAGAACAGGATGATTATTTCTCCGCACAATTTGATCAGAATACAGGAAGCTGGTATACTAATCCTAATTCAATACGTTGTGGATTACTATTACCGACTCCGAATACTTTAGCTTTGTCAGTATATTGGAAAGAGCGGCCGATGTAATTCAGAAAGAAATGGAGGTTCTCTTCCATCGGATAATATTCGATTCCGGCCAGATATCCCCAGGAAGTCCGGTATTTTCCCTTGGCAAGTAAGTCTGAGGCTTTCTCTACTGAAGCGGTTTCATACATTCCCTTTGCAAAGAGATTCAGCTTGGGAAGAACCCGGTAGTTGAGGTGAAGCACCAGAGATAGGTAACGGGTGTCCAGGGCCCGGGTGTCATATCCGTCATTAGCGGTAATTTCCGAAATGATACCTGTACGGTCGAGGTCTTCGGAGGAATACATAAAGTCGAGAAAACCGATAAAACGGTTTAAATTGACTTCGGTTCCCAAAGCATAATAATACCAATTCTGTTTTTTTGCTTCGTGGAAGATAGAGGCAGACCAACGTGTTTTCAACTTATCTTCCAGCATGCTGCCGTTCCAGTTTAACGTATAACCGAGCGGGGCTTTCGAAGCTTCGATGTTGTCCGGAACTTTTCCGTACATCTCTTTAAACGAACCGTTCCGTGAATCGACGACCTGAAAATGAAAATCATGTCGATCGTTGAGCCGATATGAAAAATCGACTCCGGTCAAAAAATTACTCATGTATTCCAGCATATCACAGTATTGATACACTTCGATCGGGTTCAGGTCGAATTCGAATCCTCCGAATGCAGTACATTGTTTTCCGGCAAATACGGAAAATTGATCGGTAACATGAAAACCGACGGCTGCATAATCGATCGACGTGGGTAGGTTGTCCAAGGATTGGGCATTATTCGCCCGGTTTAAACGCTGACGATAACGGTAATAAATCCGGTCGGTGATGTTACCCTTGGCTTCGATCCGGAGCTGATTCATCCGGAAAGAAGTTTGTTCTTCATTGCCATTATTAAAGTATACATTGAAACTACCCTGCATATTCAGGTACAGGTTAAAGGCATCCGTTTTTTTTTCGAGACGGGTTACTCGTTCGAATAAAGCGGGGCCTCCGGCATCCGTAGAAGATTGCATGTCCAGGTGTTGGGCATACAAGGCCGGAAAGGAGAGTGTCCATAATCCGCATAACAATATCCATTTTTTCATAGAGAGTCGGTTTAATAAGCATTAAAATAATTCTGAATGACTTGTGGATCTTTTGTTTTTATCAAAGCCAGCATCAAGAGTATCCGGGCTTTTTGAGGATTCAATTCCTGTGAAGCCACAAAACCGTATTTGGTATCGTCTACCTCGGCATCGAGTGTTGTCGGTCCGGTCGGAACGCGGCTGGAACGTACCACCAGTATACCTTGTTTACTGGCATTTACCAATTTGTCGAACAAATTCTTATGGATATTACCGTTTCCGACTCCGGCATGGACGATACCTTGGTAACTGTTGGTGATCAATGCATCCAAAGCTTCGGGTTCGACATTGGAATAACTGTAAACAATACCTACTTTAGGTAATTTATCCAGATGAGTGACATCGAATACCGATTGGAGCGTATGGAGTTTATCGGTCGATTGGTTATAATGTACTTTTCCATTGAATACATACCCTAAAGCTCCGGAATTGGGGGCTTGGAAAGCTTGTACGTTGATGGTATTCATCTTGGTGGCGGCATGGGCACCCAGGATGCTGCCGTTCATCACGATCATCACTCCGCGACCGACCGACTCGGAAGCACCGGCGGTAACGACGGCATTATAGAGATTCAGCGGACCGTCGGCACTCAATGAGGTTGCCGGACGCATCGCTCCGACAAGTACTACCGGTTTATTGCTTTTTACGGTCAGGTTTAAGAAAAAGGCCGTTTCCTCCATGGTATCTGTGCCGTGGGTGATCACTACACCGTCCACCTCTTTTCTTTGTAGCAGTTCGTTCAGATAATGAGCCAGTTTCAACCAAACTTCGTCGGACATATCCTGGGAACCGATTTTTACAATCTGCTCTCCGGTGATGTTAGCGATCTCTTTCAATTCGGGTACCGCCGAAATTAATTCGTTGATCGCAACCTGACCGGCCCGGTAACTGCTTCCGGTAGTACTGGTCCCTGTGCCGGCAATGGTTCCTCCCGTAGCCAGAATGTGAATGTTAGGCAGTTTTTGTGCGAAACTTCCTGCCTGTAAAAACAGAAAGAGTGTGGCAAATAAGAAAATAAATCTAAGTGTTTTCATATCATTCGGTTTAAAAGTCAATAAAATGCTTAGAAAATGAATTGTACCAAAATCAGTCCGGTCACGACGGAGGTGATGGTAGCGATCAGTCCCGGCATCATAAAAGAGTGGTTCAGGACATATTTTCCGATACGGGTGGTCCCTGTCCGGTCGAAATTAATGGCCGCGACAACTGTCGGGTAGTTGGGAATAAAGAAATAACCGTTTACAGCCGGAAACATGGCGATCAACAAAAAAGGTGAAATACCCAGTGCAATCCCCAAGGGCATAAAAGCCCGGACGGTAGCGGCCTGGCTGTATAACAGGATAGACATGATGAACAGGGCGATCCCGAACAACCAAGGCATTTGTGTGACTATTCCCTCGATAGATCCTTTCAGTTCGGTCATATTTCCTTGTAAGAAAGTATCACCCATCCAAGCGATACCGAAGATCGCGACAACGGCTTGCATTCCGGCCGAAAAGACACTACCCTGAGCTGCTTTGATTCCGTTGGCTTTCGTGAATAATAAAATCAAAGCTGCAGCCGATAACATCAGGATCTCGATAATAGAAGCCATATCGACAGTGACCGGTTTCCCATCGATAATATGAGAGGGACGGAGGTTGTCGAAAGACCCGAAGATAACGATGAAAACAGTGGCAATCACAAAGATAAGAACAGAAAGTAAAGCCTTATGTTTATTACCTATATCTTTGAGTTCATAATGGCTGTTGTCTAATAAACCTTCCTTCAGACGTCTTTGGTATTCGGGATCGTCGACTAATTCTTTACCTACCCTTAGCGAATACAAAGCTCCGAGAAAGACGCCGCATAGCGTGGATGGAATTGTAATGATCAGGATATCGAGCAAAGAGATATTGAATCCGGTTAAAAGTCCCAAAAGGGCAACGGTAGCCGCAGAGATCGGACTGGCTGTAATGGCTTGCTGGGAAGCGATGACAGCTATTCCTAAAGGACGTTCGGGGCGTATTTTGGTTTCCCGGGCTACTTCGGCAATGACCGGAAGAACAGAATAAGCGACATGGCCTGTTCCGGCTACAAAAGAAAAGAAATAGGTCACCAGGGGACTTAGGAAGGTGATTTGGGCGGGACGTTTCCGTAAGAGGTGCTCGGCTCCGCGTACCATCAGGTCCAATCCTCCGGCTGCCTGCATACAAGCAGCGGCAGTAATAACAGCAACTATCATCAGCATCACATCAATAGGAGGGGTTGTCGGTTGTAAACCGAAAACAAAAGTCAAAATTCCCAGACCGATACCTCCCATAACCCCCAAACCGATACCTCCTAAACGGGCACCGACGATGATCGCTGTTAAAACAAAAGCAAATTGTAGTATCATACCCTTTTTTTATACTCTAACAAATTGTACACAAATGATTCAAAAATGTTTCATTTACATGGAGATATCTTTCTATTTTCTTGTAAGATTAAAAAAAAATCTACATCTTCGCGGGCGAATTTATCATATCGGGAAAAGATTTTATTATTATCAAAAAACAATTAAGAATGAGAACATTAGGAAAATTGAAATTAATAGCAGTTTCTGCTGCTTTAGTATTGGGAATGAGTTCCTGTTTAAAGAACGATAAGAAATTCGCCATTTATGCATCACCGGCTTATATTCTTCAGGAAGGGAACAGCTATCAGCTGCAAATTCAAGTGCAGGGAAATGAACAAATAAAGTCGGCTTCAGCTTCCTTGAATGGTAAAAACTATTCTTTTTCTGCTGTGGAAGGCTCCCAAAATTTTTTGATGCAGATCAATGCTTATTCAGCACCGACATTGGATACGATCAAGGAAGGTTTATGCACCGTTACTGCTTTTAATGCCGAAGGCAATTCGGCAGTCAGCCAACTCCAGTTTTATGGTACGGATAAAAAAATCGGAAATGTTACGCTGACAAAATTTTCTTATTCCGGAGCTGATGGTAAAGTAACTGCAGAATGGAATAAAGTCGAAAATGCAGAAGCCTATTATTTATTGTATCGGATCAAAAGTTCTTCTATGATGTTCGGAGATAATATGTGGCTTCCGTATGTTCAGTTGTCTGTCACCGATAAAGAGAACCCCTCTGCAACGACAAGTATTCCTTTTACTGAAGGCGGTGAATATGAAATTGCAATCGGAGCTACCTATAAGACAGCTTTGAGAGTATCCGACCGTACTTTGCGTGTTACCGGCGGAAAAGATGCTTCTATCAACTAAGCTTTTTTAGAAAAATCATATCGGAAAGCGGGATTTTATCGATCCCGTTTTTCTTTTGTCTGTATTTTTTACCAACTCCATCTCTGAGTTGAATTCGGTCCTGAATGATACCGGAAAATGAGATGGGAATCAGCGGCAAAAGAATATATTAAACCCCTCGAGCCGATAAGCAAGAGGGGTAAAAACGGTATGTACCGAAGGATTAGCTCAATCTTACTGTATCCATAGCGATCACAAGCTCTTCATCTGTAGTAACCGTCATCACCGTGGTAGTCGATTGTTCTGTGCTGATAATCGTATCTTTTCCCCGGACTTCGTTCTTTTGTTTGTCGACCTGGATGCCAAGGTAGTCCATATTCTTACAGGTTTCCCAGCGCACCAGATTGTCGTTTTCGCCGATACCTCCCGTGAAGATAATCAAGTCTACACCGTTCAGTACTGCGGCGTAAGCTCCGATATATTTCTTCACATTGTAACAGAAGACATCGAGAGCCAAGGCCGCTTTTTCGTTGCCTTTTTCCATGGCTGCCTGCAATTCGCGGAAGTCAGAAGAAACACCGGAGATTCCCTGAACCCCTGATTTCTTATTAATCAAATTGTTGGCTTTGGGAAGGTCCAGCCCTTCTTTTTCACAGATATAGAGTAGGGCACCCAAATCCAGATCTCCGGCCCGCGTTCCCATCACTAATCCGGCTACAGGAGTAAATCCCATCGAGGTATCGACCGATTTACCTTTATCGATCGCCGTAATCGAAGCACCGTTACCCAAATGGCAAGTGATGATTTTCTTTTCGGTAATATCCCAACCTAAGATCCGGCATGCTTTCTCTGCTACAAATTTATGGGAAGTACCGTGGAAGCCATATCTTCTGACTCCGTATTCTTCATAATATTCGTAAGGAATACCATAAATGAAAGCTTTTTTAGGCAGAGTCTGATGGAAAGAAGTATCGAAAACGGCCACCTGAGGTACGGAAGGAAGCAATTTTTCCATCGTTTCGATCCCTTTCAGGTTTGCCGGATTGTGCAGAGGAGCGATTTCACCTAAAGCTTTGATTTTAGCTTTGGCTTCATCGTCGATTTTCACGCTCTCGGAGAAATATTCACCTCCGTGTGCAACACGATGGCCGACAGCATCGATTTCGTTCAGAGATTTCAATACTCCATGGTCAGGATGAACCAATGCTTTCAGGATCAGATCCATACCGACACTATGGTCCATAATCGGTTGCTCGGCGACTACTTTGTCTTTACCTTCCGGTTTATAAGTAAAACTACCGTAAGTCAAACCGATTTTTTCTACAATACCTTTGGCGAGCACGACAGGTACTGCATCCATATTCAGTAATTGATACTTGATGGACGAACTACCGCAGTTTAATACTAAAACATTCATTTCTATTTTATTAAACGTTTTTATTCCGTTAATTTATTCCGGCGGCCTGATTTACTGTGATCGCTACCAGATTGACGATATCACTGACAGAACAACCTCTGGACAGGTCGTTGATAGGAGCGGCCATCCCCTGAAGTACAGGACCTACAGCTTCGATACCGGCGATACGTTGTACTAATTTATAACTGATATTTCCAACTTCCAGACTAGGGAAAATCAAAACATTGGCTTTGCCGGCGACAGGGCTACCCGGAGCTTTGCTTGCCCCTACGGAAGGAACCAGCGCTGCATCGGCCTGCATTTCTCCGTCGATCATAACGTCCGGAGCCATTTGTTTGGCCAGTTCTGTTGCTTTTACCACTTTGTCGACCAATTCATTTTTGGCAGAACCTTTCGTCGAGAAACTCAACATAGCTACCCGGGGCTCGATTTTGGCAATGGCACGGGCTGTTCCGGCTGTAGATACCGCAATTTGTGCCAGTTCTTCTGCTGTCGGATTAGGAAGTACTGCACAGTCAGCACAAACAATTAAACCGTTTTCACCATATTCGGGTTTGTTGGTCAGCAACAAGAAGGCACCTGAAACGACGGAAATCCCCGGTAAAGTCTTTACAATTTGCAGAGCAGGACGTAAAACATCGCCTGTTGCATTTTTAGCACCGGCAACTTCTCCGTCTGCATCTCCGCTCTTAATCATCAAAGTAGCCAGGTAAAGGGGATCTGTAACCAGTTTTAAAGCTTGTTCTCTGGTCATTCCTTTACTTTTACGCAGCTCTACCAATAAATCGGCATATTGTTCTTTTTTGGCATGTGATTCCGGATCGATAACGGTAGCTTTGCCGATGTTTTTCAGATTGTGTTTTTGAGCTAAAGCCTGTATTTCGGCCGGATTACCGATCAGGATAATCTTAGCGATCCCTTCTCCGATAATCTGGTCTGCTGCCTGAATCGTCCGTTCTTCTGTACCTTCCGGGAGAACAATTGTTTTACACTGTTTTTTGGCGTTTTCTTTGATTTGTTCTAAAAGTTCCATTGTATTGTATTTTTTATCCAGTTTCTTTTAAACGTTTGCAAAAGTAGGAATAAAATAACTAAAAAAGAAAAAGAGTTGCCTTTAAAAGGTCAACTCTTTATATCGAATTTGAATTTTGGCTTATTCCCCTTCTTTGTAGATGGTGACACAAGTATTCGCATTGCCTATATCGATACCGACAGCTAGCTGAGGATTTCTGAATATCTTAATTTCTTCCGCTTCAATATTATGCGGGATATTCGAACGGGCGACGGAAGATTTGATTTTAGAGTTCAGACAATACCCCTGAGAAGCACATTTCTCCGGTTCAGGATATACATTGACCGATACGATATCGCCGAATTCTTCTTTGAAGCAATCGACCAGTTCAGGATACAAAGCACCACCACCGACTAAATACATTTTCGTACATTTATTGAAATCATCGTCTATAAATGCTCTTCTTAAATTAGGAGCGACGATTTCATTATAGTACATTTTCAATACTTTTTCACGTATATCCAATATGTTGTGTTTAACCCGGTTTACAGTGATATTTCCTTTTTGGAAAGCTACATCTATCTGGTGTTCTGTTTTGAGGTTCAGATAGAAATTTTTACTGAGCTCATTGGCCAATAAATTTACGGCATGACGGATACCGTGTGTACTGACGGCTGAACGGTTGATCAGTCCGGCTCTTGTCGAAACGACGGCTTCGCAGGTGCCGTATCCGAGGCTGACGATAAAAAAGTTTTCTTTTTCTTGCAGGTTCCCCTCGCGGATTGCTGTCGTACATCCCATGATTTCAGGAATAATCTCGACTTTACCTACGTTCACTTCACGTTTGGTTGTATTCGGACCACCGAAAGTGGAAGCATCGTAATTGATAATATGTCGTCCTTGTAAGACTTCCATCGCTTTATCCCGGTAGAGTATATAAGTTGCGAACGGGAATCCTGTCGTCAGATAGATTTCCTCTTCTCCTTTCGGTTGGGTAAGCAACAAACTGGCTTCACTCAATAATTTATACTCTTCGTCTGTCGGGGCTGCATTGATACTCTTATGTGGAGAATAGCCTTCGACCAGTGCCAGGTTACCGACGATGTAATCCGTATCATCGAGATTGATCTTTAGCCCATCCAGTATGTTTTCTGCAACGTTAGCAAGTTCCTGATTAGTCGCTTCATATACGCTAGGAAAATTGTAAGACTTCAACATATAAAATGATTATTTTAGGTTTTAACATTTCAATTACACACAAACACGTACAAATCTATATAAAATATTTGAATGGAGGGTGTTTTATATCCAAAAATCGTTAAAAAAATGATTTCTTTAAAAATGCAGACTATTATTTAAGAAAAATATGTTCTTTTGTTCTTATGTCGTAAATATAAAAACACCTATATTTGTCTCTACTAAAAAACTATATGGAACAAGAAATACAACTCAACGGCCACAACAAACAGGAGTATCCTCCTATGCATACGGCAGAGCATATACTGAATCAGACTATGATCCGGATGTTCGGCTGTGAACGTTCGAAAAATACGCATATCGAACGAAAAAAATCAAAATGCGATTATATTTTATCTGTCGAGCCTACTGCGGAAATGATCACAGAAATAGAAAACAGAGTGAACGAAGTGATCGGACAAGATTTACCTGTCACCACTTGTTTTGTTACCCGGGAAGAGGTGCCTGAAGGGGTGGATCTGAGTAAACTTCCTGAAGATGCCAGTGCTACTTTACGGATTGTGAAGATCGGAGAGTACGACACTTGTGCTTGTATCGGACAACATGTCGGTACGACTGCCGAAATTGGAAAGTTTAAGATTATATCCTGGGATTTTGAATCGAACCGTCTGCGTTTAAGATTCAAACTGGAGCTTTAATCCGGTCTATTTTTTCGGCATTTCATTTGTTTCATTATCTTTGTGGTTTAAAATTTAATTAATCGTTACGACGGTTAAAAGTCTAATTAATTATAGTTGAAGTAAAACTGTTATTATGAAGTTATTAGAAGGAAAGACAGCACTGATTACCGGTGCTTCCAGAGGTATTGGGAAAGCGGTGGCTCTGGCATTTGCCAAACAAGGTGCAAATATTGCTTTTACGGATTTGAGATATGACGAGAATGCACAAGCTACTGAAAAAGAAATCGAAGCTTGTGGAGTGAAAGCTAAAATGTATGCCTCCAATGCTGCTGATTTTGCCCAGACTGCCGCTACTGTAGAAGAGATTGCAAAAGAATTCGGCCGGATCGATATTTTAGTAAACAACGCCGGTATTACTAAAGATACTTTGTTGATGAGAATGACGGAAGAACAATGGGATGCCGTTATCAATGTCAACCTGAAATCTGTATTTAATTTTACCAAAGCCGTATCGGCTATCATGTTGAAACAGAAAAGCGGTTCGATTATTAGCATGAGCTCTGTTGTCGGCGTGAGCGGAAATGCCGGACAGGCGAACTATTCTGCTTCTAAAGCCGGTATTATCGGTTTTACCAAGAGTGTGGCTAAAGAATTGGGATCCAGAAATATCCGGGCCAATGCCGTTGCTCCGGGATTTATCATTACAGATATGACGGCACAGTTGCCCGAAGATGTGCGTAAAGAATGGGCCGCTAAAATTCCTTTGAGAAGAGGAGGTACGCCTGAGGATATTGCCGATGTATGTACCTTCCTGGCTTCGGATATGTCCAGATATGTTACCGGACAAGTGATCCATGTTTGCGGCGGTATGAATATGTAATATAGGTGATGCTCCGAAGCAGAAAAAACGCTGCTTCGGGGTATGCTAAAGCGGTTCGGGGTGGTATTTGAGTATTCTATGGCATGGCTTTTGCCTATTGCAGGTTTGTCGTTTGTTATTGCCTGGCTTAAATTCAGGAAACTTTCAAAATTACCGGATATTTCTAAAGGAATGGCCCTGCTTATTTCCGGGCTTCGTTTTATTGTTATTTTTACTTTACTTGCTTTACTTTTAAATCCTGCTTTTTCGTGGGTCGAAAAGACGAAAGAGAAACCTTTGCTGGTCTTGGCTCAGGACAATTCTGCTTCTCTGATAAAAACGAAGGATTCTTTGTACTATCGGAATGAATACAAGGCATCTTTAGAAAAGATGATCGAGGCTTTGAAAAGCAAGTTCGATATCGTTCCTTTAACTTTCGGAGCTTCGATCCGTCAAAACGATGAATGCGATTTCTCGGAACAATACACGAATATCTCAGCAGTATTCGACTATACCGACCAGCATTTTATCGTCCGCCGCCCGGCGGCTATGATTTTATTCTCCGACGGGATCTACAATACCGGTGTGAATCCGAAATACAAAACACCTGATTTTCCGGTCTATACCGTTGCTTTGGGGGATACCGTTGCTTATCCCGATGTCTATATCCGGAATGTGGAAACGGATAAATTCAATTTTGTAAATACTATTTTTCCGATAAAAGTCGAAGTCGGTGCCATAAAACAGAAAGGAAGCCAGGTAAAATGCAGTTTAAAACAAAATGATCAGGTCATTGCCCGACAGATTTTAACTATTGGACAAGATTATTTTTTTCAGGAAGTCTCCTTCGAAGTAGAAGCTCCGAAAAAAGGAATATTCCGGTATAGTGTCGAACTGGAAAACGATAGGGTGGAACGTACTTATGAAAACAACCGGATAGAAACCTGGGTGAATATTATAGATAATTCTGCTAAAGTTGCTATTTATACCACTGCTCCACATCCGGATATTGCTGCAATTAAGAATGCAGTCGATGTATCCGGTATATACCGATGTAAACTTTATCGCTGGGAAGAACCGCTGGATAGTCTGAATGCTAATCTGGTTATCTTGCATAATCCTGATCCGCATAGTACAGGCTATCAGCAATTGATGCAGGAAATAAACCGCAGAAAATTGTCGGTTTGGTATATATTGACTACACCCGAATGTATCGCTGGTTTCTCCAAACTCCAAAATTTATACACTTCCGATATTAGTGCCGATCAAACCGAATATGCCTCTTTGCAGATCAATGAACAATTTTCCTATTTCGAATTCTCGGAGATGGAAAAAGCGGCTTATAAGGATTACCCTCCTATAATCGTACCTTTTGGAGAGATCAACACCGGTGCTGGGAAAATTTTATTCAGTCAGAAAATTAAAAATACACCTACTTCGAATGGAATTCTTGGTTTTTATGATTTGAATGGACAAAAAATTTCTTATTTTTGGGGAGAAGGTCTTTGGAAATGGCGATTATATTCCTATCAGGAAAATGGTAATCACGAACCGTTCAACACGCTGATCAATAAAATTGTGGATTATCTGACTACCCGTCAGGGAACGGAACGCTTGGTGGATGACATTGAACCTCTCTACGAAGAGTCGGAAGAGATTGTGATTAATGTAGAGTTGTATAACGATAGTTATGAACTTATTAATACTCCTGATCTAAAGATGGAATTAAATATTGGCGGGAAAACGTATAACTATCTTTTCAATCGGAACGGGGAAAAATATAGAATGACTTTGGGTAACCTGCAGGCCGGAGAGTACAATTTTCGTCTGAGTACAGATTTGAAAGGAGAACGATTCACCAAAAAGGGAATTTTTTATGTGAAGAGCCATAATCCGGAATTGAATCGTTTAGTGGCCGATCTGTCCTTACTCAAAGAAATAGCCCGGCATACCGGAGGGGAGTCGGTAAGTGTACGGGATATGGTCCGATTGACGAATGAATTGAATTCAAATGACAGATATATATCCGAATACAAAAGTGAAACGGGATTTTCAGACCTCAGTGAGATAAAAATATTAGGGTTGATAATACTTTTGCTATTATGCATGGAATGGTTTTTACTAAAATTTTTCGCCGGTTGATTTTGGGCCTTTGGGGGGCCACCCTGTGTTCGTGTACCACCTATCGCACCTTATCGATCGAGATACTTCAACCTGCCGGTTTTCATATCGAACAAGGAAAAAAACTGGCTTTGCTAGAAAGAAACATCCGCAACGAAAACAGTATATTGACTTTTATGAAGAATATTCCTGAATTAGACCGGGAGTATTTATTTGAAGATTTCTGTGAAGGGGTGAAATTTATCTGGGAAACTTCGGGGTACAAAGATGCTATAATATGTTTAAAAGAACAGGAAATGGGCTATTGGAACCAATCCTCTACTCCGCCCCCTTTCGCTCCGGATAGTATAATGAATATGTGCCGGAATTTTCACGTGGACTACCTCTTATCCATAGAACTACAGTATTATGATAACGCAGATCCTGGAGGAGAGAT
The DNA here is from genome assembly GCF_000980295.1 of Odoribacter sp. N54.MGS-14. Lineage (NCBI taxonomy): Bacteria > Pseudomonadati > Bacteroidota > Bacteroidia > Bacteroidales > Odoribacteraceae > Odoribacter > Odoribacter sp. N54.MGS-14. The sequence continues at coordinate 26,783 of NZ_LARL01000036.1, forward strand.
AAATACCATTTGGTTTACCCGGTTGTACGATAAAGAACAAGGCGAACCGGTCGATTCTGTGAAGATCTCTTTTAAACTGGATCAGGAAAAACTCGGGGAGTTCGATAACATACCGGAATGTATCCGCAATAGTTTTTGGGAAGCAGGAATGATTTCAGGCCGGCATTTGGTTCCTTCGTGGCAAAAAACACAGCGAAGAGTGTATACTTCCGGGAAAGTGTTGCGGCTGGGGGATACTTTTTTGAGGCATGGTGATAGCGAAGAGGCATTCAATATATGGACCGGTGCCTTAAAATTGACGCCTAAAACAGCTGTCCAGGCCGGGATTAATTTGGGATGGTTGTATGAAAATGCCGGAGATTTCGAACAGGCAAGAGATATTTTATCGGAATGCCGGAAGCTGGCAGAAGAGAATAAGCTAAAAGGGGAAGAAGTGAATTACCTGAAAGATTATCTCGAAATCATTTGCCGGAGAATTACAGAGATGGAAATTCTGGATCGACAAACTTTGCCTGCCGAGCCTTAAAAACAGAAAAGTATATGTTAGATATTTATAAAGCTTCGGCTGGAGCAGGAAAGACTTTTGCCCTGACCCTGGAATATTTCAGGACGATTTTTGCTTCTCCTACTGAATATAAGAATATTTTAGCCGTGACCTTCACCAATAAGGCCACCGAAGAGATGAAGTCGCGTATTATCAATGAACTGCATCGTTTGGCAGACGGGAAAACAAGTGATTACGGAGAGGCCTTGAAGCAGGAATTCGGATTTACCGACGAGCAATTGAAAAACAGAGCTGTTTTGCTTCGTACAATGTTATTGCATGATTACGGACGATTGGCAGTGACGACGATCGATCGTTTTTTTCAACGCATTATCAAAGCTTTTACCAGGGAATTGGGCATCTTTCCGGGCTATAATGTAGAATTGGATAGTGATTTTGTATTGCTCAAAGCTGTCGACAAAGTCATGCAACAGGTGAAAGACAATCCGGGATTGAAAAATTGGATCAGTGAATTGATGAGTAGTAATGTAGAAGAGGGAAAATCGTGGAGTATCAAATCAAAAATAGCCGAGCTCGGTGAAGAACTGTTCAAAGAGAACTACATGCTTTTTGACAAGCATATTCTGGATAAATTCAGTGATAAGGAATTTTTGAAGAATTACCGCTCTTTTTTGACCGCTACCGTTCAAGCTTACGAAAGCCGGCAGGCTGCTATCGGACAGGAAGCGATCGGATTGATCCGGAGCGAAGGGCTTGAACAAACCGACTTTAAAGGTGGAAAGGCAGGATGTGTATCTTATTTTTATAAACTGGTTGCCGGGAATTTCGACGAACCGACGGCTACCGTAAGAAAGGGGGCTCAGGATAGTGCGGCGTGGGTAACCAAAACTTCTCCCCGCAAAGCAACCATCGGGTCTATATGCCCCCGGCTTATGCAACTCCTGCAGGATATTCTGAATCGGTTCGACCAGGATTACAGCTATTATTTGTCAGCCCGGATGCTGTCCGATAATTTGTACCAGTTGGGGATTTTAAATGACCTTTATCAGGAGGTTAGGGCCTATTGTGACGAGAAAGGGCTCATGTTGCTGAGTGATACGACGCATATTCTGAATATGCTGATTGCAGATAACGATACGTCGTTTTTATTTGAAAAGTGTGGGAATTATTATAAGCATCTGATGATCGACGAATTTCAGGATACTTCGGGGATGCAATGGAAAAATTTCCGCCCCCTGGTGGTAAACAGTTTATCGGAAGGGTACCGGACTATGATTGTGGGAGATGTCAAGCAAAGTATCTACCGTTGGCGAAACGGAGATTGGAGTCTGCTGGCCAACGAGGTAGAGCGGCAATTCAGCAGCTTGGGAGTGAATACCGTCATTTTAAAAAATAACTGGCGTAGTGCCCCTGAAATCGTAAATTTCAATAATACCTTCTTTGAGAAAGCAGTCGGTATGCTGACCGATCTATACATTGCCGATGCAGGTGGGGAAGTAAAGGAAAAAACGATAGCTGAAGCTTATCAGGGACTTCAACAGATTCCCCGGAAAAAGAAAAAAGGATATGTCGATATTGTGTTCGGCCCCGACAAAAAGGCAGAAGGGGGGGAGAATATAATCCTGGCAGACCTGATCGCAATCATTCGGGATATCCGGCAAAGGGGAGGACAGTTAAAAGATATCGTTATTTTGGTGAGGGGTGGGAAGGAAGGTGCGCTGGTTGCCGATTTTCTGATGGAATACAATAAGACAGCTGACCGGCCGATCGGTTTTATCTCAAATGATTCGTTGTACGTCTGGTCGTCTCCCTATATACAATTTATCATCGCCATTCTGAAATATATGGTAGATCCCTACGATATGGTCAATAAGACCCAGATTCTTTATTTTTATCGGGTTTTTATTCAGGATGAGAACAATCCGGATTTGCACGATATCTTTTCCGGAATAGGGGAAAAAGAATTATTCGAGGTCTTAGGAACTGATTTTGAATTGGATAAAAATAAAATCATGTCTTATTCCTTATATGAGACGATTGAAACTATTCTGGATAAATTTTCACTTCGTAAGAAACGGGAAGAAATTCCTTATTTGATTGCGTTTCAAGATATTATATATGAATATGAAACCAATAACTCCAATAGTATAACTTTATTTCTGGATTGGTGGGAGAAAGAGCAGGGTAAAAGAGTACTGACCACTTCCGAAGAAGTCGATGCAGTGCGTATTTTAACTATCCACAAATCCAAGGGACTGGAATTTGAATTCGTACTTTTGCCGTTCTGTAGCTGGGAACTGGATAGTGTCCGGCCCGTCAGACGAATTTGGTGTATGAATAACGAACAAGGATTCAATCAATTAGACTATGCTCCATTGAACTATTCCTCCAAGTTAACGAACACCATCTTTAAAAAAGATTACCTGGACGAACACCTGAAAGCCTATATCGATAACCTGAACTTGTTATATGTTGCCCTGACGCGTGCCAAGACCGAGCTTTATGTACGTCCGTACTCTCCCAAAATCAATAAAGACGGTAGCATCTCGATGTCGGATATCGGAGCTTTTATTTATAGTGTATTAGCTGAAACCGAATTAGTGGATAATGCAACTATGCAGGTCGCATTGGGAGAAAAACAGTGTTTCCCTTCAAAAGCCGGAGCAGGTCAGACTTCTGTTACTCTTCAGAATTATCCGGTTTTTCAACCGGGAGAAAGAATCAGTATCAAGTACAAATTCCGGGACTATACCGAGCCTCAGCAAGCTTCTCTTTCGGCGATCGACGAAGGAAAATTATTGCATGAAATTTTTAAACACATCCGGTATGCCGGGGATGTGTCACAGGCTGTTCAACAAGCCTATTTGGAGGGATTGATTTCTATCCGGGAAAAGGAGGCTTACTGTGCGAAGATCGAAGCATATATTTCCAACCCACAAGCTTCTGAATGGTTCGGACCCGAAAATAATATTATGAATGAGAGGGATATTTTATTTCCCGGAGGCAGGAAAACCCGTCCGGACCGAATTATTTTCAACGGTTCGGTAGTCCGTATCATCGATTATAAATTCGGACAAAGTGAGGAAAATAAATATTTGAAACAGGTCGGTTTTTATTGTAATACCTTACGGAAAATGGGATTTAAAGAAGTAGAGGGGTATGTATGGTATGTAAAGTCCGGTAAAATCGTACAGGTATAAAAACAAGCTGTCTCGATACTGAAGCGAATTCTAAAAGTTAGACAAAAAACTTTGGCAGTTATATAAAAAACTTTACGTTACGTTTCCGTCAGACACCACCGGACTTAGAAACCATAAATTTCAACGAAACAGAGGTTTTCCGATCTCTTGTAGTAAAATCGGTTTCAAAATCGATGCCTTACAGGAAATTATTCTGATAAAGTAGCTCAGCTATCCATACTTCGATAGAGATGATCCGGTGTTTTTATTCTGTAAATTTTCCTTATCCTTTCTTTGCCGGTTTACGCTAACGGTAGATGCCGGGTTTTGTGCCGGAAGACCTTTGGAGCAGGAATGGGGGTCTGGTTAGATTCTCCGGATGCCCGACCGGTGGTGTCTGACGACACAGAACCTGAAATCGGAATAAAAAGAAAAAAATTGAACCTACATTTTGGGTAAATATGTATAAAACACTAAAACCTAAAAGTTTTAGTGTTTTATTGCCTGAAAGATACTGTTTTGTTGGAGGTAGAAGTTGTCTTTAAAAAATATGATAAAAATTTTTCCTTCGTCATATATACTTTTTCACCTAATGAGTGTTATTAATATAAAAATAGAATAATGACAGATTACACGAGAGAATTAAAGATCGCTGAACTCATCGTGCGCCAGGAAATAGGCGAATTAGACACTGCAGAACAGCAAGCACTCTCCCGATGGCTGGAAGAATCGGAGGCGCATGCAGCGCTTTACCGGAGGCTTTTGACGAAACCACAGACGATTTCCTCTGCGGCAGAGTTTGATACGGAACGATTTATACGGGGTACGCAGCGTAAAATACAGCAACACAAAATTCATCGTTTGGTTTGGCAGTCAGCCTCGGTTGCCGCAGTCTTTATGATCGTTCTGTTTTCTGTCTTATTCACCCGGGAAAACAGGCCTCCCGAATCGTCTGTTGTGAACGATGTGCCGGTAGCCGGAAAGACACAAGCGGTATTGTCCCTGCCCGATGGCCGGCAGGTGGCCCTCGGAAACGAAAAAGAACAGGATACAGCCTGGATGAAATATGTTGAAGCCTGTACTATCGAATCGAAAGCTACCACTGAACCGGCCGACATAAAAATCGAAGTAGCCCGCGGAGGAGAATATAAAATCCGCCTGGAAGACGGAACGACAGTTTGGTTGAATTCAGAAAGCTCGTTGATTTATCCGGAAAAGTTTACCGGTGATAAACGGGCGGTCCGGTTGTCGGGTGAGGGATATTTCGAGGTGGCCC
>NZ_LARL01000035.1:0-30115 GCF_000980295.1 Odoribacter sp. N54.MGS-14
CACCCGGCATAAATCCATTTTATCACAAGTCCTGCTTTTACGGGTAAAATAAAGATCCTCCGGACAATTTTCCAAATCAGATGCAACAATCCGAACCTCCTGATTGGGGTATTTATCAATATTCACAACAATATGTTGGCAGGTTTCCGGATAAAACAAATGCAGATCGTAGGTAAAAACATATTTTTCACCCGGCATAGGGAATTTATAAGTACGCAATTTAGGACGTGGTTCGGCCAGATTATCAACTACCCAGCAATTTTCAACCTTACGCCTGTCCTGACGTAAGCAGTAAAACACCTTAGAATTTCCAGCCCACACAATATTGGGAGTTGTATTTTTATCCGAATCGCTGTCCTTCTGATTACTATAGGAATAATACTTCTCTCCATCTGTGGTCAACTGTACCGGAACCGTATCCTGCCTGTTCAGCAGATACAGATTGTGCCGGTAAGCATATATACTGTAACTACTGTCAGGGGAAAACTTTAACCAATAAGGGGATGCCGGAGGATAAAAACGGCAGGCTTGTTCAGGGTCCAGTTTTTTCAGCTCCCGGGTTCTGATATTGTAATGAAAATCCAGTCCTCCCTTGGAAAAAGAAAAACAATACGGATCCCCCTCATCAAATTTCAGCCCTCCCAATCGGAAATCTTTGATATTAAATGATATCCCCGTAGCTTGGGTTAATTTACCGATCATATCTTCCATGTCAAACATTTCCAGTTTTTTTTTACGGACCGGATTGACCAGATAGTATTTAGCACCTCCGGGCGTAATATAATTATACCAAAACATATCTGTCCCGGATATCCAGGAAGGAAATACACTCAAAGAGTGATAATACTTCTTCAGATTTTCTTCCGAATACTTGTAACAATTTTTTAAATCTGCTTTCTGTGCATAAGAAAAAAAAGCACAACAGAAAAAAGCGAAAAAAAGGATCTTTTTCATCATGTTTACATTTTGCGTTCTACTTATTATCATATACACATACTTTCATAAAGGCCAATAAATAAAAGTACATGGTGACCAAAAGTAGTAATCTTTATTTATTCTTTTTATAATTTGGACAAAATTAACAGGATAAAGTGCCTAAAATACTATCTTTGTAGCAGCATCGGTATCCCCGCATGGGAATTTGGGAATTCGGTGAAAACCCGAAGCTGTCCCCGCAGCTGTAAAGTCATTACTGTCATTTTGCAGGTCTTTTCAATGATCCACTGAAACCTGGGCGTTTTGGGAAGGAGAAAAGATGACAAGCCAGAAAACCTGCCGATCATAGCTAATAAACAAATTTCTTTCGGAGGAAAAGAGCATGAAAAAGATTTATTTTTTATCACTGGTATTTACCATCGGTTTTTGTCTGGCCTTAGGTTCCTGTCGTTCAGGTAACCGCAAAAAACAAAACCCTGTCGCTACACAAACAGATCGTTCGAATATTCGTTATGCACAAGGCTTCTGGCTGGAACAACACGAAAATTACCGACTCCTTCATATCAAAGATCCTCAAAGCGAAACCGGTTCGGAATATACCTTCGCCCTAAGACAGCGAGGCACACATCCTGAGCTTCCCCCGCATATACCTGTACTCGATCTGCCGATCCGGGGCGTCATCTGTATGACTTCTTTACAACTCTCTAATTTTATCAAGCTCGGAGCAACTTCTCAAGTCGTGGGAATCAGCAGTACCCGCTTTTTGAATAATGCAACGATCAAACAACAGTTAGCCGAAGGGAAAACTCAGAAAATCGGTATCGAGGGTAATTTCGATGCGGAAATCATTATGAACCTCGCTCCCGACCTGATCCTCATCTCTCCCTTCAAACAAGGGGGCTACGACGCTATGAAAGAAGTAGATATTCCACTAGTCCCTCATTTGGGTTATAAAGAAACGACTCCATTGGGACAAGCCGAGTGGATTAAATTTGTCGGTCTTTTAATCGGAGAGGAAGAAAAGGCGAATAAAATATTCAATGAGATAGAACAAAAATACAATGATCTGAAAAGATTGACAGCCCGGGTCGAACACCGGCCAGTCGTACTCAGCGGTGAAATACACGGAGGAACATGGTATGCCGTAGGAGGACAAAGTTTTCTGGCACAAGTGTTCGAAGATGCCGGAGCCGATTATTTCCTGAAAGACGATCCCCGTTCAGGCGGCGTATATCTCGATTTCGAAACGGTATACAATCAAGCCGACCAGGCAGATTACTGGCGCATCCTGAATAGCTACCCGGGACAATATACCTACGAAACACTTTTAGCCCAGGACGAACGTTACGGTGACTTTAAGGCTTTCAAACAAAAAGGAGTGATTTATTGTAATATGCGTGAAAAACCCTATTACGAAAATATGCCCATGGAACCGGAATTATTACTTGCCGATTTCATTAAAGTGTTTCACCCGGAATTATTACCGGATTACGTACCGGTATACTATCATCAGTTAAAAGACTAATCACTATGGCTTCAACCGGACGAAATACAACTTTTATCCTGCTTATCATGTTGAGTATAGTTGTATTCTTATTCCTCAACATGGTATTGGGTTCGGTTCGTATACCGATGAGTGCGGTATGGCACATCTTTACCGGTACAGGAGATGAGCCTCAAACCTGGCAGAATATCATTTGGAAATCGCGTTTTCCGCAGGCATTGACCGCCTTGGTCGCCGGAGCAGGTCTGTCGATCAGTGGCTTGCAGATGCAAACGGTATTTCGCAATCCCCTGGCAGGACCTTCTGTATTAGGAATCAGCTCAGGAGCCAGTATGGGAGTTGCTTTCGTCGTACTTTTTTCAGGTAGCATAGGCGGAGTAGCCCTCAGCCACCTCGGTCTTTTCGGAGAAGTGGCGCTTTCGATCGCTGCCGTCGCCGGTTCGTTATCCGTTATGGCACTGATTGTTTTCGCTTCACATAAAGTAAAAGGAAACGTTACCCTGCTTATTATCGGAGTGATGATCGGTTACCTGGCGAATGCCATCATCGGTATTTTAAAATTTTTTAGTGTAGAAGAAGATATTAAAACCTATGTTATCTGGGGGCTGGGAAGTTTCTCACGGGTATCCGGTAATCAAATGATGCTTTTTGTTACGATCATGGCCATCTTGATCCCCTTGTCTTTTTTGTTGGTGAAAACATTAAACTTATTGATGCTGGGAGAGGGTTATGCCCGGAATCTGGGATTGAATATCAAACGGGCCAGAGTTCTGGTGATCACCTGTTCGGGCGTATTGACGGCTATTGTTACGGCCTATTGCGGTCCGATCATCTTTTTAGGCTTGGCAGTCCCTCACCTGTGCCGGGCTGTTTTCCAAACTTCGGATCACCGGCTTTTGATGCCGGCCTGTCTGGTTATGGGCGCCTCCCTGGCTTTGGCCTGTAATCTGATCGCACGCATGCCGGGTTTCGAAGGAGCCCTGCCGGTTAATTCGGTCACGGCACTCATCGGAGCTCCGGTTGTTGCTTCGGTATTATTCCGTAAACGTAAAAACGAACTGAATGAATAAGACCGCCACCATACAACTCCGTAACCTGACGATCGGCTATAAAGGGAAAGTACGCCCTAAAATTGTAGCCGAAAATATTTGCAGTGATATTTATGCCGGTGAACTGACCTGCCTTTTAGGAACGAACGGTATTGGAAAATCCACCCTACTGCGCACCCTTTCGGCCTTCCAGCCCAAATTGAGCGGAGATATTTACCTGGCTGGAAAAAAATTGGAAAAATATACGGACAAGGCCTTATCCACGGTGATCAGTGTCGTGTTGACCGAAAAATGTGATATCCGCAATATGACGGTCCGGGAATTAATCGGTATGGGCCGTAGTCCTTATACAGGTTTTTGGGGTAAATTAAGCCGGGCTGACGATGAGATCGTGGATAAAGCGATCGGGCTGGTCAATATTCATCCTCTGGCTTCCCGAATGCTTCATACCCTAAGTGACGGTGAACGTCAGAAAGCAATGATCGCCAAAGCTTTGGCTCAGGAGACACCGGTCATTTATCTGGATGAGCCGACCGCTTTCCTCGATTTCCCAAGCAAAGTCGAAATCATGCAACTGCTTCATCACCTGACCCGCGAAACCGATAAAACGATTTTTCTTTCGACTCATGATCTGGAACTAGCCCTCCAGATCGCCGATAAGATTTGGCTGATGGATAAGGTGAACGGTATCACCTCCGGTACGCCGGAAGACCTTGCCCTGGAAGGATACCTCAGTCGTTTTTTCGCCCGCAAAGGGATTACTTTCGACATGGAATCAGGACTTTTCCGCATCACCAACAATTATCGGCAGGAAATCCGTCTGACCGGCCACGGCTATCGCTATGCCATGGTGCGTAAAGCCCTTCAACGAAATGAGATCCTGGCCAATCGCGATATTGACTCAGCTGTTTACATTGAAACCAACAGGCAGCCTGATCAATTCATATTGCATTTTCCTCACCAGGAAGATATTATAGTCCATACAATAGAAGAATTATTAGAAAAACTAACACTGTAACATACAGAGACAGGGGTTTTGTGCTAATTCGATCGACGCATTGTTGGAATAAATACTGTCCTGTCTCAAATAATCCGGTCGAAATATCTATATACAACTCCCTATTTTTAGGGTATTTCTCTGATCAATTTCACTAAAAGAGGGGATTTTCCAACCCGATAGAATCGCGTATTTTCGTTCCGATCTTATTAATTAAAACATGAAATATGAAAAAGATTGGAATATTTTACGGTTCAACAACCGGAACAACCGAATCAGTAGCGGAGCAGATCGCTTCTCATCTGGGGGTCGGTAGCAGTGAGGTGTACAATGTAGGAAATACCGATGCTAAAGTAGCTGAAGAGTATGAACTGCTCATCTTAGGAAGTTCGACCTGGGGATCGGGAGAATTGCAGGATGATTGGTATGATTTTCTGGAACAATTAGCCGGAAAAAATCTAAGTGGTAAAAAAATAGCCCTATTCGGTTGTGGGGATGCCATGTCGTTCGGATCTACTTTCTGTGATGCCGTCGGGATCATCTATGAAAAATTACAGGGTACAGGAGCTACGTTTATCGGAACTGCCGATCCTTCGGATTATACCTATGATGCCTCCACTGCCGAAATCGACGGACAGCTGGTCGGATTATTGATCGACGAAAACAACGAAGCGGATAAAACGGAACTCCGTATACAAAACTGGACCGATGCGTTGAAAAAAGAAATTTAATACCCTGATCATGGATAGTTGCATTTTATCCGGAGACATGAAAATATTCGTACACCATATCTACGAATTACAAAAAGGTATACGGTACATGGCATTGTGTACGATAGACAAAACCGATGAATCTTTTGCCATACAAAGATTAGAAAAATCAGGTCTTGAATATGAAATCTGTCCCATCAATGCCCACCGACTGAACTTGTTTTTCGGAAAAAAAGAATGTATCAATATTGTCCGGTTAATCTGCAACCGTCCATTAAACCTGTTAACCCCCGAAGAAGATTTTATCCTGGGCACCATGCTGGGATATGATGTGTGTCAGCAATGCGAACGTTATAACCATCGTAAAACTTTAATACAAAGTGCCTGATAATTAATCATAAGGACTCTTCAGAAATCAGCATCAGTTCAATTATACACTTTTTTTCTCCCTTTATATAGGAATAACAAACTTCCTCGCATTTTTTCAAAAGAAAGGAGAAAAACGGATGATCGGCCGGTAACATGTTCCATAATTCCCGGGCTAAAGTCATTTCAGAAATGCGGGCACAAATCCCGTCATCACAACCGGCTTCCTTCGCCAAACCGATGATAAAATCGCGGTTCATAACTACATTCCGGCTATGCGTATCCCCATGCCCCTCGGCCAATTTCACCGCTTTGCCGATCATAATCCCCATCGTTACCCGCCCGATACCTTCTTCCTCTATGATTTTCAAGGTCTCTTCGATATAATTACCATAATGGACAAAAGCCTGAGGTATCATTTCAGGGAAACGTTCACGGAGGATCCGCTCACTTTTAGCTCCCGAATTAATGACGATATGCCGGCATCCCAATGCTTTAGCTACCTGTATTTCTTTACGGATGGTCGCAACGAAAGCTTCGGACGAAAAAGGACGGACCACTCCGGAAGTACCGATAATGGAAATTCCCCCGACAATACCTAATTTCGGATTGAAAGTTTTGAGAGCCAGTTCTTCTCCATCGGGTACCGAAATCTCGATGACTACTCCTTGTTTCGGTATACGATGAGCTTCCAGAATTTTTTCTGTCTCGGCGGCCATCATCTTTCGGGGAGTCGGATTTATAGCCGGTTCTCCTATCTCCAAACCCAATCCGGGCAAAGTTACGATACCTACTCCTTTCCCTGCGGCAAAACGAATACCGGTTTCTTTAGAAAGCATTACTTTTGCACAGATTTCCCGTTTATTAGTCACGTCAGGATCATCTCCCGCGTCTTTGACCACCGTGCAGATTATACTCTGTCCGTCCTTCTCTGTACGGCTCACAGGCAATTCGACTTCTTCGCCGTCAGGTAGAGTGATCATCACCTGATTCAACACTTCTCCCGTCAGCAGAGTCGATAAAGCCGCTTTTGCAGCAGCACAGGCACAGCTACCGGTCGTGAAACCACTATGCAATGGATAAAATCCGGGCAACAGACGTTCTATGCGGTGCCGCAAACCGTTGTTCCCGGTTACGACATAGAATCCCTCGGGCAATGCCGGACGTTTGATCACGACAACCGGAATACCTGATTTCCGGGCAGCTTCGACCTTTTCACGGAAATAACCGGACCGGCCGCTCTCCTTGGTCAGGATAGCATCGGGGCGTAATTGCAATAACAACTCCCTTTCCTCTTTTCCCTCTTCCCAAAAAATCAGCTTCCCTGCCGGGAATCCATATTTTAAAGCTAATTGCCGGGACTCAGGCCGATCGAGTACCCGGAACCAACAAGGATTTTCCAACCAATAAGCCTTCAATTTAGGTATGGTCTGCACACCGGACAACGCCAGTAAATTCCGTATTCCCTGATTTTTCAACCATACACAAGCTTCTGCATACGAATCACACCAGATCAGGTCCGGATCACGGGGAGGATAAATCCGTTCGTAACGAACAACCGGAATATTCAATTCTTCAGCAGCTTGTCCTATATTCTTGTGCAGTTGTTCGGCAAACGGATGAGCAGCATCTACCAACAATTGAATCCCATGTTCCCGGCAGAAATCGATCATCTCTTTCACTTCCATAGCTCCCACCAGCCGAATGCCGTGTATACACTCCACTTGCTGTCCGTTTCCCCGGGTTGAATAATAATAAGTTTGCCCGGCTTCATCCAAAGTCTCTACTGCAGCCCTACCTTCTGTAGTTCCACCAAATACCAATATCATTTTTACCTTTTTAAAACAAAGGGACGGGGGTAATGTTTCATTTACAAACGATGGATTATACCTAAACTGACCCCTGTAATACGGGCAAGTTGCCGTAATCCAATGTTCGGATTCTGTTTCAATACTTTCAGCACCTGTCTCTGTTCAACTTTAGTTAAAATCTCAAAACTTTTCCCTTCCAACATTTCTTCCAACAATTTCCGGACCTCATGATCTTTAAATTGATATCCCGCTTCCATGAATTCCCCGTCTTCATCTTCTAACATATAGGCCTGAAAATCTGCTTTACTATCGAAAAACAAAGTTAAAAATTCAGTGGAAACAAAAGAATCCACCGGATTAAAATATACCGAATAACTGTTCCACCGGTATTCCGAAATTTTATGACACAAACCTGCTTTCAAGGGATTTTGCAGCACATACCGAAAACAACGCAACAAGTAACCCTGATCTTCAATGACCTCACTTTTAAAACGATCTTGAAAAAGATAACCCTCCCGTTCATATTTATGATTAAACCATATCGCATACGCCGTCAAAATCCGATGAATATAAAAACTCAAGCGACTGGTTTTTACGATAAGATGAATGTGATTATCCATCAAACAAAAACAATACACTTTGAAAAATTCACCAGCCTGTGATTTCAAAAGATCGAGAAACATCCGTCGATCAGCGTCTTCATGGAATATCAACATACGATTAACACCACGTTGGATGACGTGGTATACACCTGTATTGGACTGTTGACGAGCCTGCCGGGACATTTTTTTGCCAATTTAACCACAAGTTAAATTTACAAAAAAAATTCCACACAACAAAATGAAACATTATCCCCGTCCCTTTGTTCCACGAAACAGGTGGGTGAAATGGCTGGAGTAGAGTTTTGACAAACCTTCCCGGTTACCGATTGCTTCGCCGACTACAATCATGGTGGTCAAGGTCAAATTGTTCTCTTTCATTATTGCCGCCAAATTACGGAGTTCGCCCCGGAAAATCTTTTCGTCTTTCCAGGTCAGGTGATAACAGGCTGCCACAGGAGTCTCGGGAGGATAACATTCCAGTAATTCACGCTGTACTTCTTCGGCAATCGAAGCACTCAGGAAAATGCACATCGTGCTTTGTGACCGGGCCAACAGATGGAGTTTTTCCTTTTCCGGCATCGGTGTACGCCCCTCTCCACGGGTGAGAATAATACTCTGAACCTTTTCAGGTATGGTAAACTGTGAACGCAATGCAGCAGCAGCAGCCAGGAAAGAAGAGATACCCGGTGTAATCCGGTAACGCATACCGTACCGGTCGAAAAAGGCCATTTGCTCCTGGATAGCCCCATAAATACAAGGATCCCCGGTATGTAACCGGACAATAAATAATCCCCGGTCATAAAACTCTTTCATCAATGCAAATTGCTCTTCCAGAGTCATGGAAGCCGAGCTACGCACAGTCGCCCCCGGCTTTGCATAATAAGTAAGCTCGATTGGCACCAGACTTCCTGCATAAAGAATCAAATCGGCTTTTTCCAATAACCTTTTCCCCCGGACAGAAACCAGTTCCGGATCACCGGGACCTGCCCCGACAATCTCGATGAAACCGCTTCGTTCCGCCTCTCTATCCAGAGCAACGGCAAAAGTAAAATCATTCCCCGGAGTAACCTGTCCCTTCTGTTTTTCCAGCAATAATTTCGTATTCCCGGCACTTTTCAAAGCAGTTGCTTCGGAAACACTATAGGCGCCTGTCACCTCGAATACCTTCCCGGAGGGATTCGGTACTTCTATATCCTTCAGTTCCTCAGGCCTGTAAATCTGCATTTTAGCAGACAGATTCCGAACCAGATCAGCGACCATAGGTTCATCTTTTTTCAACTCAATAGTTGTCACTACCTTAACAGCTAAAGGAGAAAGTCCATGCCGTTTCAATTCATCACCAATATAAGCCCAAATACCGGTCGGGTTACACTGCTTACGGCATCCTACCCCCAAATGAAGTACAGCCGGATGATAATATAAAATCGGTGTTTCACATTCATACAAACAGGGAGTAACAGCAATAATCAGCCCATAACGTCCTGCCGGAATATCCTCGAAATGATAATAGACATCCACATGGGCCGGTCGTGAATGTTCAAGCCGGTCGGTTCCCTCATCGCGTATATCCAACAACAGGGCCGTCGGCCGCTGGTTGACGAAAATGGAAATCAGCTCATTCAAGGAACGCCGGTATTCCATTTTCCAGCCATTCTCTTTACCTAACAAATCCAAAGCCCATAATCCGGTATTGTCACTTTGGGTCGTAACCACAGGCTGAGCCCCTAATATACGGGCCAACCGTTCGGTCAGGGCATTTGCGCCACCGACATGGCCGGCCAGAACCGACACAACAAAATGTCCGGTAGCGTCCACATTGACTACGGCAGGATCTGCATATTTCGAAGTCACACAAGGAGCGATCGCCCGTACACAAATTCCCATCGCCCCGATAAAAACAAAAGCTTCGTAATCCCCGAAATGCCTTAAGGTAAAATCAGTGATCGAATCGATCCGGACACACCCGCTCCGTTCCGATACAGAGAACAGGTCCACTTCCTTACCTAGTTCTTCCCGGATAATTCCGGCAGTTCGTGCCCCGGCATCCGAAGCGATTATCATAGCTGTTTTCATTGTATTTATCATCATATTTAATTAGCTACAGTTATAATTCAATTATATTCTCATCCAATAAAGTCATTTTTTCCACACCGGAATCTGTCACTAAAAATGTATTCTCAATCCCCACGGCTCCGATTCCTGCCAACACGAACTTCGGTTCAAAAGCAAAAGTCATTCCCGGTTGTAGTATATCCTTCGAGCGGGTGGTCAATACAGGCAATTCATTTATTTCCAATCCAACCCCATGTCCGACGAATTTTGCCTGAAAACGGGTACCCATAAAACAATCCTCCAACCCTTCTTGTCCGGCCATTGCCAAAGCATCCCGATACAATTCGGCACAGGGCACCCCGGGTTTTGCCGTTCGTTCCATGCGAGCCTGTATTTCCAAAGCGACACGATGCACCCGGTAGGCCCGGTCCGGTAATTTCCCGATTGAAAACACCCGGGTCATATCCGTTTGATAGGCAGTATAGTTTCCCGACATATCCGCCATTACCGTAGTTCCTTCCCTCAACAAAGTCCCGTTCGCTCCCAAAGGCCCCGAAGCATGCATTCCCGTTCCCCCCAAGGCAAAGTCAAAAGGGGAAGGTTCTCCGGCATTTTCTCCTGCCAACAGACTTCCCATAAAGATATCCATATTCGAACCAAAGGCCCGGAAATAACCCAGGGAACCATGTACCCGCATCCGCTTTTCAATTTCGATCTGCAATTCAATATCCCTCATCCCAGGCCGGTAACAGGCTGGAATCTCACGATAGACCGCCTCATGCTTCCTGGCAGAGATACGCATTTGCTCTATTTCCCAAGGCGTCTTGATCATTCGGATGTGCCGTATCAAGGCAGAAGCGTTACCCGTAGCTTCAGCCCGGAATACATGTTGCAAACGGATATATTCATTATAAGAAAGCTCGTCCGCCTCAAGAAGTAGCTTCCGGGGCATTGCCAGATTCAGGTCCCGAAAAAAGTCCGGTATTTGTTCCGGTTTCCGGATAACATGTACCTGATTTGTTTCGGGTATAGTCAGTCGCTTGACAAACCAATAAGGCCGTCCCTCCGCCGGAAGATAAAAATAACCGTTAAACACCTGCCCTGACACATAGTACAAATTCATATTCATCGTCAGCAAACATCCGTCAGCTTCTTCCTGCCGCATAGCCTGCTGAATCCGTCGCCATTTCAACTCCAACTCGTTCTCCATTTGCTTTCTCTCCATCTATCTTCAAAACATACTGATAAATAACATCACATTCAATACGGTCACAATCCCTCCCAAAATATATAAGATCCATTTTGTAGAAGTCCGGTTTTTATATTTACCCATGACTTTCCCGGAAGAAGTCAGATATACCTGCAGGAAAATCGTAACGGGCAACTGAATACTCAGGATCATTTGGGAATAGATGAGTCCCATAAACGGATTAGAAACCAGCATGATAATAATCAATGCCATCACCAGTGAAAGCAATACCCCCCAACGGGAATGACTGTCTTTGATGTCGTAAGGCTCCCGGTAAATGCCGGCAAAGATCGAACCGGCAGCCATTCCCGAAGTAATGGTCGAAGCGATGCCGGCAAACAACAAAGCCACGGCAAAAATCACAGCGGCATTATTTCCTAAAAGCGGTTGCAATAAAGCACTGGCATCCTGTAACTCATTGACCGTACTACCGCTTTTGAAAAAAGTGGCTGCCGCCAATAGGATCATGGCACTATTGATTGCCCAACCGATCATCATGGATAAGAAAGTATCCCAAAACTCATAACGCAACTGCCTGCGAATCACTTTATCGTCTTCAAGGTTCCATTGCCGGCTCTGAATAACCTCGGAATGAAGAAATAAATTATGCGGCATCACCACTGCTCCCAAAACACTCATGATCACGACCATCGAACCTTCAGGAAAAGAAGGAGTCACCCACGCGAGAGCCGCTTCTCCCCAATCGATATGTACCAGGGACAGTTCGTAAATAAAAGATAATCCGATAATAGACACAAAAGCGATGATCCAACGTTCGATCATCCGATAGGAATTAGTAAAAAGCATAATACATACGAAAACGGTAGTCAATATAGCTCCGATCCGCACCGGAATACCGAACAACATTTCCAAAGCGATCGCTCCTCCCAAAATTTCGGCCAGGGAGGTGGACACCGAAGCTCCCATAGCCGTCCACAATATCATTTTAGCATATTTCGGCCGGATATAGGTCATGGTGGCTTCGGAAAGACACAGCCCGGTAGCAATCCCCAAGTGAGCCACATTGTGCTGCAAAATGATCAACATGACCGTAGACAACGATACCATCCACAAAAGGGTATAACCATAATCGGCACCGGCAGCCAGATTCGAAGCCCAATTCCCCGGATCGATAAATCCCACAGTAACCAATAAACCGGGACCGATATATTTTAAAATCTCCAGTCCTCCTAACCGGGGATGGTGTTTTGCCGTTTTCAACGACTTACGGATAAAGTGAAACATAAACATTCATTTAAACTTAGTTTTACGACTCAGGCCTGTATTGGTTTAAAATACGACTCAGCACAAGCTTTCAATACCGTTATCGGATTGTGATCGTCCACAGCAATCCGGCATTCGTCCGTCAGACGGAAACCGGACCGGACCGCTTCCTGACGAAATAAGTTCAGACTCTCTTCGGAGACCGAATTAAAAACGACAATACCTCCTACAGGCATAATGCCGGCTAATATCGTCAGGATACGGGCAAGTTTTCCACCGTGTCCACCGATAAAAACAGCATCAGGAACCGGATAAACCGATAAATCGGCTTCCGTAAAATCACCGATAACTCCCGTTATTCCCGGAGTACCGAATTTCCGGCTATTCTTTTCAAGTAATTCACGCCCTTCCTCCCGAACTTCAAAAGCCGTGATATGCAAATGAGGAAATTGCAATTTGGCCTCGACAGACACGGAACCTGTACAAAAACCGATATCCCAGAAGCTATGCCGGTTATGTAAATCCAGCATACTGAGTGTAAGTAAACGGACAGGCATCTTGGTAATCATTTTAGCACGCCCGTCCAACAGGTGAAACCGATTTTCAGGAATACCGAAAGGGCGGCTCCGCAGCCCGGTCCTTTCAAGCATCAGACAATTCGGAAACGCAAAATCCGAACGCAACACCTCAGACAATTCCATCGTCCGTACCCGTTCGGTCACATTTCCCAGCATTTCACCGATATGCATCCGGTAGCCGGCATACCCGTATTCCAACATACGCCCGGCAATCGCTACCGGAGTATGCTGACGGTCGGTCAACACCCCGATCTTTTCCTTTCCTGCAATCAAAGCCCGGTCGAACTCATGCCACGGACGCCCCGTAAGGGAAACGACCTCCATATCCTGATAAGGAATGACCAAACGATGAGCCAGCATTTGTAAAGAATTGAACCAGGGGAAGACTTGTATCTCCGCTTCCGGTAAACGGCTCTTTACCGTATTGGCAAATCCGAAAAAAAGCGGATCACCCGAGGCAAAAACCACCACTTCGCAATAAGCGGCATATTTCTCAAAAACCTCCTCCAGAGGTACGGTGATATCAATCCAAACATACTGTTCCGGCAGACGGTCGCGCATCAACTCATAATGACGCTTCCCCCCGGAAAATACCCGATGAGTTGTAATGATCTCCCGAACTTCAGCCTGAAATTCCCTTTGGCCATTATCGTCGATGCCTATGATATAGAATTTTTTCATTTATCTCTATTTTCATTCCGGATTCATCAGAAAACTATCGGTCCAACAATCGCTGGAATTCCTTCAAATACAATCCGATCTGATAGCCGCTGACAAAACCGTGGTTAACCGATAAAGCCACCGGCATGATCCGCTTACCTTCCCGTTCTTCGATCTTACCGAAAGTAAAAATCGGAATATTCTGGTGAGGTTCTCCGGGAATAGCAAGTTGTACATTTGTAAAACGATACCAGGGATTCACACTGATCAGCAAAATATCCCTACCTTGTCCGGCCTCATTATGTACCTCTCCTTCTCCACGCTTTGCAGCCTCGATAAGAGGCCGGGCAACAGCCAGGAAATCTTCGAATGTTTCTATCGCAGGCAAACGGACAGAACGATAACTGCCGTCAGCATTTTGTACAGGCGTAAATAAATCGATTCGTTCATAAAGTATGACCTCTTCTCCTACTTGCCGGTAACGAAATTCCTCGATGCGATTAGCCGCCGTTACAGCTGCATGCATATAATACAATGAAAAGGGCTGTTGTCGTTCTTTTGCCTTCCGGTAAGCCGTCGTACAATCCACCTCAACCGTAACAGAAATCATCGGATTAAGAAAAGTCCTGAAAAACAGGTATTCTTCTTTCCGTGTCCAATTTTGTATATCGATTACCTTATCCATCCTACACCATCTTTAAAGGTCTCTCCCCGGCAATAACTGCCCTGCATCGTCGAAACAAAGAATGGCATTCACAATCGTTGCAGCCAGATTGCTCCCTCCTTTCCGGCCTTCGATAATAATTTTAGGAACAGCCGTAAAAGATTTCAGCATATGCTTGGATTCACGTACGTTTACAAAACCGACCGGAGCACCGACCACGCCGACAGGACAAGCCTTTCCTCTCCGCATCAGGGAACACAATTCCATCAATGCTGTCGGCGCATTACCGAAAACATAAAGTGCATCGGGATGCTCTTCCGTAGCCAGCCGGATACCTGCTTGTGTACGGGTAATATTCATCCGGGAAGCCATCTCTGCAACCCGCGGATCGGCCAAATAACACTTCACTTCCAAACCTAAACGTTCGAGTGCCCCTTTCCGGATTCCCGAAGCAGCCATCGTGACATCCGTGACGATAGTCTTTACTTTCCCCCCGCTTAAAGCCCGGTAGATCGAATCCACCGCCCTCTCGTCGGCATAGAATATATTTTCCATATCGAAATCGGCAGTGGTATGTATCGTATGCAATAAAACCCATTTGCGATCCAGCGGGATATCGGGATGCTTCAACTCCGAAGCGATCGTCCGGAAACTACGGATCATGATCTCCTGACCTGGTTTTGAAACAAAACCCCCGTCCCCGTGTTTCATTTTTTGGTAATATCCGCGGGGGGTGATCATTTTTCCTTGCCAGTTATAGGACTGGGAGTTTCCCAAAAGTACTACGGTGAACATGTCTATCTGTTCCGGATCGAAATCGGCCAGGGTGGTCACGGTTACCTCCTGCTCCGGCCGTCCGGCCTGACGGACATAACCCACCGGGGTATTCCCTGCCCGTTGTTGCAGAAAGATTTCTTTCAGACGGTATAATTGCCAATAACGTCCTTCACTTTTGGGGTTGTATACAGCAGTGATAAAATCGGCAGCGGCAGCAGCCTCAATCCGTTTTTCTATTTTTTCCCAGGGAGTCATCAAATCAGACAGCGAAATCACACAGAAATCATGTCCGACAGGTGCTCCGAGCAAAGAAGCCGCTTTCTGAAAAGCACTGATACCGGGTAATACTTCGATTTCGATTTCAGAACCTCTTTCCCGCTTCATCTCCCAGACTAAAGGCGCCATTCCATAGATTCCGGCGTCACCGGAACTGATGACACAAACGGTTTTACCCTGTTCGGCATACCCGAACGCCATCTGAGCCCGGTCCCATTCTTTTCTCATCCCGGAATCGACACACTCTGCCCCTTCCATGACAAAGGGCTGTATAAAAGAAAAATAATAGTTATATCCGACCACGACATCCGATACCGACACCGCTTTCTTCACTGCAGGAGTAATATCATCCTCACAACCGGGCCCGATCCCGGCTACATATATTTTACCGTTTTTCATTTGAATTCATTTTAAAGACAAAGATAAAAATAATGTGATAATCCATTTCATCTATTATTATAAATAAAGAGACAAGGATTCTGTGGCTATCTACCACAAAACCCTTGTCTCTTTATGCATTTTTAATCAAAAACGGTAAGATATCGTTCCGGTAAAATTTCTCGGTTTACCATATACCGTCGTACTTTTAAAATATTCTTTGTCAAAAAGATTATCCACATTTAAAGCCAAAGTGACTTTTTGCTTTATCGTATAGAATAATCCTCCGTCTACAAGAAACAGAGCAGGGTTGTAAACCCGGTTGGCTACATCGGTAAATATTTTATCCTGGAAAGTTCCGCTCAAATGGAAGGACAAATTTTTCAATAATCCTTTAGGTATGGTATAATCGGCATATACATAAAAAGTAGTGCGGGGAATTCCTGTAGCCCGTACATTTTTACTAGGATCGGTATATTCCGGATAGTCTTTACTCTGATTGATTTTCCTGATCCGGTAGTCCTGCCAGCCCAAGCCACCCGTAACAGCCAAGGTAGAAACGGGATGTACCGTCAACTCCAGATCGAATCCCCGCGAATCGGCAGTACCCACCTGAGCTTGTATCGTTTTTTGAACCATTTCACCGGTTGTTTCATCTTTCTCCTCCTGGGTTCCTAAATTTTTCACCACATTATTTTTCCGGATATAGTATACACTTCCTGAAAAATCGATCCGGTTAGCCCACATATACCGTACTCCGATTTCAGCCTGGTATCCCTTTTCAGGCTTAAAGACTTCACCTCCGTCTTTAGAAGGATTAAACCGCTTTCCATTGCGGTCGAGATAAATTACCCGGCTACTGTACATCGTATTATAAGGTTTGAAATGAGAACCAAAAGAAGCATAGAGAGAAATCTCCTCCACCGGAATATACACTAAACCTGCCCTACCGGTAAAGGCAGAAGTCTTTACTTTCTTCCATTCACTCCGGTCTGCCTCATCGTATTCCTGCCGTCCGTCTTTTACTTTAGCAGTAGCAGTACGGTAATTATAAAAATCCATACGGGCAGATCCCATCGCTTTCCATTTGTTATTTATATCGATCACGTCATGTATATATAATCCTGAAGTTCTCCAATCCCGAATGGATGCTTTGGAATATTTATAATCCCACCAATTTCTTACCAGCTGCGGATTATGCAGCGATACCAGCTGATTCAAGCCAGGTCCCCATACATCTCCTTCATTCCAGCCATTATACTGTGTATAATTAAAATAGGAATAGGTAAAACCCAATATATATTTATGTCCCACTATTCCGGTTTTAAAATCTCCCGTTAATTCCAGCATATTGGTCCATCCCCGGCTGTCAGGACTGAAACAAAGCGGAGAACCTGTTTTCAGGGAGTCGGTAAGATCAATATAATATCTTTTACTGCCGCTTTCATAATAATATCCTCCACTGAAGCGGTTCACCGTATCTGTCCGGTAACTCATTCCTTCAACCGCAGCATAATCCAAATCACTATGATTCCAGCTGAACCGGTCCCGTATTTTCATAAAAGAGGCGAGTTGCTGCGTATAGGATAAAGAAATATCAGTCACCCGGCGTTTCATCATATTATTATTGAAATCATTATATATGGTATGATAATCGGCAAAGGGATTCCGGGAACCTTTCGCCATAACCACCTTCCCGTCGGGACCGAAGATATCTGCACGATTATAGGTTGGAGCAGATCCTATTTCCGTATCGTATTTGTCATCACTATAACCTAACGTTCCCTCGAAATAACCGGTTTTACCAATATTTGCCGCCAGTGATCCCGTTGCTGAAAAACGGTCAGCACGTACATGCCGGTATCCATCTCCTGTCGAATAATGTGCTGTTGCCCGATAAGTCAAAGGACCTGCCAATTTCCCACCGAAATCCAGACTTGTCGACTTCACCCCCCAATTCCCATAACTCAACCGGGCTCCGGCAGTAAAATCAGGAACGGCTTTTTTACGCACAATATTAATCACTCCACCCATGACAGAATGCCCGCTCAACACGGCTGCCGCTCCTTTCAACACTTCGATAGATTCTACGGAGGACAAATCACCGAAAGGTACATTGTTTAATAACGAACGCTCATCTCTAAAACCATCTACAGCCACTACCGTCTCATTCGATCCCCGAACCGAAAAGCGGTAAAAAGCTCCCAACTGATCTTTCACCGTAACTCCCGGTAAAAAACGGACAGCATCCTCAAGATTCAGAATATTCTTCCGTTCCAAAACATCCGACGACAAAGTAGTCACCGTCATCGGTAATGTTTTTAAAGGAACATCCAGATTCAAAAGGTTTACTTTCTTCTTGATTGTTTCTTTCACAATGGCTTGATCTAACTGGAAAACCGTATCCGTTATACTTTTCCGCTGATTTTGTCCAAACACAGACACCATCATCGGCCACATTACAAAAACTAAAATTAATTTTTTCATTTTTAGCACTATTAATAACAATTCAATTCTATTACTTTATCTATAAGATTATCGGAATAATTTCCGGATTTTTCTTCCCAACCACTTGAAAGTCAACACAACCCCGGATAGAGAAAGGAAAGTTCCTCCGAGCATCAACACATACATCACAACGTTCCATAACAACGGACGTTCGGCCAGAAATTTAAAATTCAGACTGTGCAATCCACTATACAAAACTCCTCTCAAACGTCCATTATCATCGATTTGCCGATGGTATAAAGTTTCGGGATTAAAATAATGGCGGGTATGCAATTCATCGTCTATCACCACTTTATACACCGGAAGTGTCAGCATATTCCGGCGGGAGAAATAATCATCATCCCAATCCGTCATCCATTCCAGAGTATAAGGGGTATCCTGACCGTGAATTTCACGAACCGTTTCACGCACCATCTCTTCGGTCAGGGTAAAAGGCGACAAACGGCTCGTATCCGCAGCATCGATAAACTGTTTTTTACTGCCCGAATTCACGACATAATAAGGATATTTTCCAAAGGATGCCCACTCGATACTTTTCACATCAGACAGACTATCCACGATTTTCCGGTAATCCAAGGCATACAGATCGGCGGCCAACATTCCCCCCTCACGTCCCCGAAAACGTACTTCACGGTTCCTGGTTTTACCTTTCTGCATCCAGGAAGGAATATCCACCAGCGACATCATTCCGCTAAATACAAATGTCAGAGCAAAAACACCGAAAACCACACCGGTGATATGATGCCAACGTAACCACCATTTTTTATAAGGCGAACGCAACCCTTTCTTCCGGTTTTTCCAAAATACCCAAATCCCGATCCACAAACCGGAGAAGCACATGATAGCTCCCAATCCGGACGCCCAGATCATAAAATTAATCCAAAGCGCTTGATTTTGCCGTAGAGAAGTAAAATACACCCAATGAGGAATAGCCCCCAGCCAAGCCCAAAAGCGGGAATTCCGGTCAGTCCACTGCAACACTTTACCGCTTTTCGAAGATATATACATCTCTTGCCGGGCATCATCTTCGAACGAAAACTTATAAATCGGAAATTCTTTGGTCAAATAACCGAAAGGAATCCACTGATCCAACCGGTTTAAGGAATCTACCCGATAAGCAACCGATCCACCCAATTGTCCGGCAATCCGGCAAATCTCGTTAAAATCAGGTTTACCGACAACCTGCAATGAATCGGCATACAAACCGGCAGGTAATTGCCGCCCTTTCAGATGAAATACCGGCCGGTCGAGATACATATCTACAGACAAACCTCCTAAACGACTACTGTCGGGCAGTACCTGCAATAAAGAATCTACAGCCGGAAGCGGACCTGTCAGAGACTCCTGACGGGCTAATTTCAATTTCTGATTTACCCGTGGGAAACTATGATAAATCATTACAATCCCAGAGATAAACCACATCAGAAACAAGATACTGAGTAATAAACCGAGTATCCGATGAATTTTTCGGAAAATTTTTGTCAACATGTTTTTATCTATAATCTTATTCCTGTCCACGGGAATAGCATTATTATTATTTTCGGCAGGTTTCCTGACTCAGTCCAGAAAAGTAACCTTCCAGTCGCGTCGACCGTGGTTGTAAGAAAACTTTTCACCTTATACGAACCTCACAGTAGCGGGCACTGTTCCGGAATTGCACCGGATTCCCTCTCATTTTATGCAGAAAACATAAAATTCACCGAAAACTTAAGAGATATCAAATAAAACGTTCGTTTAATTTAGTTGAAAGTCTATAAATTTCATAATATTTATAAAGTCATGGGACCCTGCGGGCACCTGGTTAATTGACAATGAAACAATACACCCAAGGAATAGATCCTATCGGATTGATTATCAATGGTTACATTCTCATCTTCTTCCCTTCTTTATCTTTTGATGGAAGCAAAGCTTCCAATAATTGTCCATCGTCCATTGACATCTGTCCATTATTCTTTTTGCGGGTTTCCGCAAAAAGAATCGACCTTTTATTTTCCCTGCATATACCCCTTTTTCCTGGTAGCCATATCCACCGCTTTATGTCCGGCAGCAAACCGGGCATGTTGGATGAAGAGTTGCTGAACAGTTGGATTTTCTCCCAACCCTTTCAGGTAAAGATTCACTTTATAACCCTGTTTTTCAAGATTTTCC
The DNA here is from genome assembly GCF_000980295.1 of Odoribacter sp. N54.MGS-14. Lineage (NCBI taxonomy): Bacteria > Pseudomonadati > Bacteroidota > Bacteroidia > Bacteroidales > Odoribacteraceae > Odoribacter > Odoribacter sp. N54.MGS-14. The sequence continues at coordinate 20,490 of NZ_LARL01000035.1, forward strand.
TTCCATTCGCCTGCTATATCATTTTTAGCATGATCTCCGGCAACAAACATCAGGGGGGCCAAAGTCAATGTTTTGGATTTTCCGTTTTTCAATAGCCGCAAAGCGTCTTCGTATTCCGGATACCCTTCTACAGTTCCGACATGATATTCCGGATGTCCTTCCGCTTTCAGCATATAATCGAACATAGCATACGAAGCTGTTGCAGGATCGGGTGTTCCATGGCCCACCAATAATTTTTGTCCACCTCTATCAGCCTGATTCATGGCCTCTGTAATTGCCTTCACAACCACGGCATAATCCTCAGGAGCATACAACAAAGGATTTCCGACACGAATATCTTTAAAATTCAGCGAAAGCCCTTCCACTTCGCGACGCAATTCTTTCATCTCGGTACCTTCGATTATATTCGTAGATTGTATTAAAATATGCGTATAACCTTGTTCATGCAGCTGAATGAGTGCCTGGGTCGGATTCAGGCGTTCTACTCCCCTTTCCTTCAATTTCTTCAGGATAATCCGGGAGGTCCAGGCTTCCCGGACTTCGATACCTGGAAAAGCTTCTTTCATCTTTGCATTGATTGCATCGATTGTCAAAACCCGGGTATCGTCATGAGTGGTACCGAAATGGATGATCAGGATGGCAGCCTTATCCCGCTCTCCTAAATTTCCGAAAAGATCCGATTTTATAAAATTTTCATCGGAATGGGCCATACACACCGGCCCGATAAACAACGCTATTACTAAAAACAAATATTTCATATGATTATCATTTTATTTTCAACGATCCAATATACCTCTTATCCTGCAATTAGTTCGGACTGATCCTGTTATTTGTACCGACACATAACCGATGGCAAATAACCCTAGCGTTACCAGCATACACCATTTTTTCATGAAACGATTAAATTAAGACATTAATAATAACTTTTCTGACCCCGGAAAAGCTTTATTACCTATACAATCATGGCAGGTCTCCTGACTTACCCCAGAAAAGCAACCTTCCCATCCTTACATCCGGACAGTGGTGTAAGACGCTTTTCTACACACAGGGTTCACAGTAGCGGGCACTGTTCCGGATTCCAACCGGATTCCCTTTTAAACAGCAAAGAAAAATACTGTATTACCATAATCGGTTGCAAAGATATATAAAAAAGTTTATAACTAATAAAAACAGTACTAATAAGTTATTCGTTTTTTCATTCTTTTTTACAGGTCGAAGGGTTTGTCTGATAAGTCTAAGTTCTATCTTTCTACAACAATTCCTATAAAAAAGGAACGGTGCCCGTTCAATTAAAACTGTCACTAGTGTTTTTAACTGTGGGCACCGTTAAGTATAAAGCAGGATATTTCGACTTCTTAAATATAACTAGCCGGAAGAATAATTTTCGACCTTATAAACTAACTGAATCTTACAGACAAACTGACATAAAACGAACGACCGGGATTCAAAGTCGAGTAATTACTATTCCAGGGGCGGTCGTCGACTTTGTCGAAAAGATTTTCCACCCCGAACCCCGGTTCCAATACCACCGATTTCAAGTTAAAAGAATGCCGGGTATTCAGATCCCATTGTGAAAAACCGGGAGCAGGATCGTAATAATAGGTCTTAGAGTAGCGCCCTTCCTGAATACGACCGTTAAGGTTGACATTCAGATGATATAATCCCCAGCGGTGTCCCCAGCGGGCATTGGCCGTCCAGACATTTTTCACACTTTTATCGATCGGTTCCTGAGTTGTCTTATCTTCGGTATCCATAAAATGATAACTTCCCCCCACCGAAAAACCGGCTCCGGCATATACATTCAATACTGCTTTTACCCCTTTTACCTCAGCCCGGCTTATATTATCCCGCTGTTGGGCCTCATCGTGTTTACCATACCCCAACTGTTCGGCTATAGCCGGATCGATTCCCCGGTAGTTGATCATATCCCGGATTTTATTGATATATCCGGATACAGAAAACGAAATTCTATTGTGTACGTATTCTGCATTCAGCATAAAATAATCACTTTTCTCGGGTTTCAGGTTAAAATTAGGAATCGTCACCATATCCGTCGTTTTCGCCACATCCGTGGCATACAACTGGGATAAGGTAGGAGTCCGGAAACCGGAGGCATAAGATGCCCGGAAATTCAGGTCGCCCCACTTATAACTCAAGGCAACATTGGGAGTAGCATAATTTTTAAAAAATTCGTTATAGATATACCGCAACCCGACCACAGCCTGAAAATTCTTCCATAACCGGATCTCATCCTGCAGGAAAAGAGCCATCGTATACATATTTTCCCCATCCAGATCATCGGTAGCACTCATCAAAGTCTCTTTCACATACTCCATACCCACAGAAAATTTTTGTGCCTGTCCGAGTTTAAAAATACCTTTTAACGAGCCATTGTAATAATGCACTTTTTTCCGGGTATCTTTCCCCCGGGAAGCTTCTCCGGGCTTACTGACCGAGTCGTAACGCGAAGTAAAATTATCGGAATAAAAATCGGCATCGATATAAGCAGATTTATTGATCATATATTTAGCTCCTGCGCCATAAGTATACGTTTCATGCTCCATATTGTATTTATACACCGATGCCGGCCGGTCGTTCTCCCAATTATAATACGTACCCCTTATCCCCAGGGTGAGACGATCGTTCACCGCATAAGTAAAACGTTGATTCACTGTATTGGAATAAAAGGCAGTCGAAGCTTCCTTATCCGTTGCCTTGTCTTTTTCCGGATTACGATATTTCCGTTTTGTCTCTTTATCCGTCGCATAAGCAGCCTCCAAAGCATTCAATTGCCATCCGTCGGCCTGCAAGCGTTGATAAGAGGTATACGAACCGAATTTACCCTGATTAAAATCTGCATTCACAGCCTCCGAGAAACGCCCCTTACTCCCATAACGGGTATCACTGGAAACCTGCATCACATTCTTCGCATCGTCGGTAATAATATTGATCACCCCTCCTATCGCATCGCTTCCATAAAGCGCCGAGGCAGCACCGTTCAAAATCTCGACCCGCTTGATGTTAGCGACATTGATACGGGAAATCCGGTCATCCCCGGCCAGCCGGCGCCCATTTTCCAACACCAGTATATAATCGTCATTCAGGCCGTTCAAACTCATGGTTGTCCCCATACCGCTCGTCACAAAAGCAAACGAAGCATTCATCTTAGTCAATACTTCTTCCATGGTCGAGAGGTTGGCTTCCCGGATATCCTGAGCCGTAATAACCGATACCGGCACCGGGCTGTCTTTCATCCGCCGGTGTGTTCCCGTTCCGGTGACTACAACCTGACCGATATTGATGTAGCTGTTTTCCAATTGCACAACGACCTGGCTTTCCCCGCTCTTTACCGTAACCGATTTTGGAGCATAACTGACATGAGTCACCCGCAACTCATGGGTTCCTTCGGGCAGATTCCGAAGGATAAACTCTCCTTTAGCATTGGTCGAACAACCCGCAAGACTATGGTCTACCCGGATATTGGCACCATCTACCGGATTCCCGGATTCAACACTCACCACTTTACCGCTGATAGTCGTTTGCGACCATACCTGACCAACGACAAACAACAAAACGATTGTCAGCGCACACCACTTTTTCATTAATGATAGAAAATTAGATATTTAACAATCACATTTCTGACCCCGGAAATGCTTATTTTCTGTATAATTCTGGCAGGTTTCCTGACTTATCCCTGAAAAGCGACCTTCCCATCCTCCATTGGACAGTGGCATAAGAAACTTATCAATTACGGGATTCACAGTAGCGGGCACTATTCCGGATTCTCACCGGATTCCCTTTTATGTAACGGATGAAATCTATTACATCACCAAAATTGCAACAAAGGTAGAAAAAATTAAAAAAATCTCCTGCAACAAACCGGGAAATTATTCAATGAACTACCGGGAAACGCCCAGGAAGCCTACGACTCAGGAACGACAGCCGAACCGAATCCGGTCTTGTTAAAAGCGAAACACCGGTAAAAAAAGAGATGGTGTTTTATATTATTCTCCTATTACTTTGGGCACGTGTTTGCTATTTTATTTGCATGTGTTATTTTTGTAGTTATGAAATGGTTATTATGAAAAATTTATTTAGAACAGTCAGCGTGATTGCTTTAGCCGGCTGGTTTTTAGCGTGTTCAGAGAAAAAGAGTGAACCGTGTTACGAAATTATTCCTGCCCCGCTGGAAATCCGGGAGAATTTTTCAGGCGGGGAATTCGTGTTGGATGATGGCGTGTGTATTGTTTACCCGGGAGAGAACGAGGCAATGCGTCACAACGCTTTGTTTCTGGCGGATTACCTGAAAGCGGCTACCGGACGGGATTACCGGGTGGAAACCGGTTCGCGCGGGAAGAAAAATGTAACGTTACAATTAGATTCGAGTATTAAAAATCCGGAAGGGTACCGTGTGAATGTGTCTGCCAGCGGAGTAGTGATTGCCGGGGCAAGTGAGGCAGGCGTATTCTATGGCATACAAACGTTGCGCAAGGCTATCCCTGTAAAGGCGAACAGTGTTCCCGTATTAACCGCTGTCGGGATAGAAGACGAGCCGCGTTTCGGTTACCGGGGGGTACATCTCGATGTGTGCCGCCATTTTTTCACGGTAGACGAGGTGAAGAAGTTTATCGATATGATGGTTTTGCATAACATGAACCGATTACATTGGCATATTACCGACGACCAGGGATGGCGCATCGAGATAAAGAAATATCCTGAGTTGACAACAGTAAGTTCCCGTCGCACGGAAACGGTGATCGGGCATAATAGCGGTAAATATGACGGTAAGCCGTATGGCGGTTTTTACACGCAGGAGCAAGCACGGGAAATAGTGGACTATGCCGCCGAACGCTATATTACCGTGATCCCCGAGGTCGATTTGCCGGGACATATGCAGGCGGCATTGGCCGCGTATCCGTATTTGGGGTGTACCGGAGGTCCGTACGAAGTGTGGAGAATGTGGGGTGTGTCCGAAGAAGTGCTTTGTGCAGGGAACGACAGCGTGTTGACTTTTATCGATGACGTATTGACAGAAATTATGGAGATTTTTCCTTCCGAGTACATTCACGTAGGAGGAGACGAGTGCCCCAAGGTGAGATGGGAAAAATGCCCGAAATGTCAAGCCCGTATCAAAGCATTGGGTATCAAAGGTGACGACAGGCACACGAAGGAGGAATATTTGCAGAGTTTTATTATTTGCCACGCGGAGAAATTTTTAAATGAACACGGGCGCCGGATGATCGGCTGGGACGAAACACTGGAGGGCGGTTTGGCCCCGAATGCCACGGTGATGTCCTGGCGCGGGGAAGGTGGAGGTATCGAAGCCGCACGCCAACATCATGATGTGATCATGACTCCGGACACTTACTTGTATTTCAATCATTACCAGAGCAAGGATACCGAGGAAGAACCGGAAGCGAATGGAGGTTACTCCCCGCTAGCACACGTGTATGGTTACGAACCCATACCTTCAATGCTCACTTCTGACGAGCAGAAGTTTATCAAAGGCGTGCAGGCGAACCATTGGACGGAATATATCACCACTTTCCCGCAATTACAATACATGGCTTTACCGCGCTGGGCGGCTCTTTGCGAAATTCAGTGGAGCCAACCGGAGAAGAAAGATTACGCTGATTTTCTAGAACGATTGTTGCGGCTGACTCGTTTGTACGATGCCCTGGGATATAATTACGCGAAGCATATATTCGATGTGACGGCAGATTATCGCGTTAACACGAAAAACGGGACGGTGGATATTTTCACGGGCACGATTGACGACGCACCGATTCATTATACGCTGGACGGGACAGAACCCACGGTTCAGTCGCCGGTGACGGCGGGGGTGTTGTCTGTCAGTCAAAGCGGAACGTTTCGGGCGATGGCGGTGCGTCCCTCAGGAAACAGCCGCGTAGTGACGGAAAAGATCACTTTCGGCAAATCGACTTGCAAGCCGATAGTCGCTAACCAGCCCATAAACGAGCAGTACAAGTTCAACGGAATCACGACTCTTGTCGATGGTTTGCAGGGGAATGGCAATTATAAAACGGGGCGTTGGATCGCTTTCCGGGGTAATGATATGGATGTGACGATCGATTTATGCCGGGTTGAGGAAATCTCTTCCGTGACATTTCACAATTGCGTAGAAAAAGGGGATTGGATATTCGACGTGCGTTCCGTGGCCATAGAGGTTTCGGAGGACGGGAAAAATTTTGAGCGCGTGTTTTTCGGGGAATACCCGGAGATGCAGGAATCCGACCGTAACGGATTGTACGTGCATAAGCAGACATTTGCCCCGGTGAAAGCCCGTTACATGCGGATTATGGCTTCTCCCGAGAATGTAATGCCCGATTGGCATCCCGGGAAAGGTTACCCGGCGTTTTTGTTTGTGGATGAAATAGTAGTGAATTAAAGAAAGATTCGGAAGATATGTCGTTTGTACGGAATCTGTTTTTCAGCGTGTTCCTGGGTGTCTGGGGAACATTGTCGGCACAGGAGGAAAGGGTGATTCCTGTCCCGAGGGAAGTACTCCCGGGAACAGGAGAGTTCCGTATATCGGAAGTTACGGCATGGCACACCAATCTGAGTGGAGCGGAGAAGGAAAGTTTAGTCAATTACGCGGCAGCGGAGTTATCTACGGGGAGACAAGAATGGCACGGAAAAGATCATACGGGCAAGGATGTCGTATTTTTTCAAAAAATATCCGATGCGGGCATTCATCCCGAAGGGTATGTTTTGGAAGTTAAACCGGAAATAGTGACGGTATCGGCCTCTACCGCAACCGGTTTGTTTTACGGTTTGCAGTCATTGCTGCAATTGATGAAGCCGGATAAACGGGGAGGCTGGACAGTTCCGGCGGTGACGGTTAAAGACTCCCCGCGGTTCGGGTACCGCGGATTCATGATAGACGTTTCGCGTCATTTCCGCCCGAAGGAGTTTGTCAAGAAGCAGATAGACGCTATGGCCCGTTATAAGTTGAACCGCTTGCATTTGCATTTGACGGATGCCGCCGGTTGGCGTATCGAGATCAAAAAATACCCGAGGCTCACAAGTTTTGCAGCGTGGCGCCCGGAAGCGGAATGGAAGAAATGGTGGAATACTGCCGATGGACGCAAGTATTGCGAGCGGGAGGATCCTGCCGCTCAAGGCGGGTATTACACGCAGGAGGATATCCGGGAGCTGGTGCGTTACGCGGCGGAACGCCATATCACGATAATTCCTGAGATAGAGATGCCTGCCCATTCGGAAGAGGTATTGGCGGCTTATCCCGGTTTATCGTGTGCGGGTGAACCTTATAAGGGGTCTGATTTTTGCGTGGGTAACGAGGAAACGTTTACTTTTCTGGAAAATGTACTTACCGAGGTGATGGCGCTTTTCCCGTCGGAATATATTCACATCGGGGGCGATGAGGCTGGCAAACAGGCATGGAAGAGTTGTCCGAAATGCCGGCGGCGGATGGCGGACGAGGAGTTGAAGAACGAGGATGAATTACAGAGTTATCTGATTTGCCGTGTGGAGAAGTTTTTGAACGGCCACGGGCGTAAGTTGTTGGGATGGGACGAGATCATGGAAGGCGGGTTGGCTCCGAATGCCACGGTGATGGTGTGGCGGGGCGAGGAAGGCGGAGTAAGGGCCGTGAAAGCCGGGCATCGTGTCGTGATGACTCCCGGAAAATTTTGTTATCTGGATAGTTACCAGGATGCACCGCAGTTTCAGCCGGAAGCAAGCGGGGGGTATTTGCCACTGGCTAACGTGTATTCGTATGACCCGGCATCTCCCGCGTTCACAGAGGAAGAGGCGAAATTGATTTATGGCGTGCAGGGCAATTTGTGGGCGGAGTATATCCCTACCGATGAACATTACGAATATATGGCTTATCCCCGTTTGTTGGCTATCGCTGAAGTGGCGTGGAGTGAACCTGCCAACAAGTCATATCCTGATTTTCGCAGGCGGGTATGCCGGGAGATCGGATGGTTGCGTGACCGGGGGTACCATCCTTTTCCCCTGGAGCAAGAGTTAGGGGAACGTCCCGAAGCAAAGGAAAAGGTCGTTCATTTGGCATTGGGGAAACCGGTGGTGTACAATGCTCCTTATAACGAACATTACAAAGCGCAGGGGGATAAGACCCTGACGGATGGCATCCGCGGGGGATGGACGTATTCCGATGGCGCGTGGCAGGGGTTTATATCGCGGGACCGCCTCGATGTAACTATCGACCTGGGGAAGGCCATTTGCATAACTTCCGTGGAGGCAACTTTTATTCAAATGGTGAATCCCGAGGTGTTTTTACCATGCGAAGTGATCGTTTCTTTCTCGACAGACGGGAAGAATTTCGTGGAAGCGAAGCGAGAGGAATACAAGGTATCGAAAGAAAAACCGGTCTGCTTTGGAAACTTCGGTTGGACAGGATGTGCCTCGACCCGTTACGTGCGTTACCAGGCCCGTTCGGACAAGGATTTACGCGGTTGGTTGTTCACGGACGAAATCATCGTGAAGTAAAAATGATAATGTATGGATGAAAACGATATTTTGCTCGTGAAACGGTTAAAGAACCGGGAAGAGAAAGCTTATGTTTTCTTGTTCGAGCAATATTATAACCGTTTGTATCGTTTCGCTGCCAATTATTTACGCGATCCCAAGGCTGCTCATGATATCGTACAGGATTTGTTCATGGATCTTCTCGAAAAAAGCGAGGTACTGAATATAACGACTTCGGTAAAAGCCTATTTGTTTGTGATGGTAAGGAATCGTTGTTTGAATTTCCTCCGGAATTTGAAAATCAAAGACTCGTATATACAGAATGTACTGGAAGCCCATTTGTATTCGGATACCGTAGACGCGATCGATGAAGGCTCCGTGTTGGATGAGTTGCAGGTCATTGTCGATAAGATGCCCCCGGGGATGAAAGAGGTTTTTCGTTTACGTGTCACGGAGGATTACAAATTTAAGGAGATTGCCGAGAAATTAGGAATCTCGGAAAATAGTGCCAAGGTTCAAATGAATGGAGCAATCCGGATGATCCGGGAAAAACTGCCTTACCTGAAAGACCGTCTATTGTTATTTGCTTTATTTTAAATCTTTTCCCCAAAAAGTAATATTTTGTCTTAACTTTTTTCCTTTTTGAAGTGTCTTAATAGAAATTATATCTAAAAATAATGAAAAAGGGGAAAGACGAATCTTTGGAATGGACGCTAATCAAGAAGAGTCTTACTGAAGATTTGACACAAGAAGAACAGGAGCAACTGAATGCCTGGTTGGACACTCTCCCGGAGCATCGGGCTTTTTACAACCGGATTTCCAAGTTCGACCGTACGGAAGGTATCGGGGGATTGCCGGAGGAAATATATCGGCATGACCTGAACCGGTACATAGATAAATTCCGACAAAATAAGCGGAAAAACAATAAACGACGTCTGGTATATCTCACCCGCTACGCGGCGATATTTATCGTGTTGTTGGGTGTGGGATTGTATTTCCGGTACACGAACGGTTTGCAGGAGATGATGCCTGATAATATGTCCGCTATTACTCAGGTCTTACCGGGACAGGCTGCCGTAACCTTGCGGCTGAGCCATGGTGAACAGATCGTACTGGATTCTATTTTGACAAAACAAACGGTCGGTAAAGAT